>CBFHKL010000063.1:0-1233 GCA_965656415.1 uncultured bacterium | reverse complement strand
TTCTTAAAGTTAAAGATTTTAGTTCGTGATGAGATTGTTGCTTATAAAGTTCCTCACGAATCTTATGATATGAATAAGACTGGAGTACACTTAAAACCAGTTGATTTTAATCGTTCCATCAAAGAAAAGGATTCAATCTTAGTTGATATGAGGAATTATTACGAGAGTGAAGTGGGTAGGTTTAAGAATGCAATTATTCCAGATGCTCACTTTTCTAAAGAATTATTACCAAAAGTAGCAGAAGTTTTAGAAGGTAAAGAAGATAAAAAAGTACATCTGTATTGTACTGGAGGTATTAGATGCGAAAAAGCTAGTTCATATCTTATTAAAAAAGGTTTCAAAGAGGTTTATCAGCTTGAAGGTGGAGTTATTCAATATGCACACGATATTAAGAAAAATAACCTAAAATCTGAGTTTATTGGTAAAAACTTCGTATTTGACGATAGAATGGGTGAACGTATAACAAATGATATCATCGCACATTGTCATCAATGTAAAGCACCATCAGATAATCATAAAAACTGTAAAAATGATGCCTGTCATTTATTATTTATTCAATGCGATAAGTGTTCTGATAAATACAATGATTGTTGTTCAAAAGATTGTAGTGAGTTTTTACAACTGGATTTAGACACGCAAAAAAAATTAAGAAAAGATAAAAATAAAAAGGTTTCAAGTGCTAAATTATCCACTAAATTTAGACCTAAACTTTATAAACTATTTAATTATTGGAAATAATATTATGATTGATAAGATTAAAAACTTTATTTTAACACCAATTAAGGTGACCTATAAAAAGAGATCAGACTATTCTCCTATAGAAAATTTTATTTTAAATCCTTTTGTACTAGCTGTACTTGTTTTTTTAGTTACATTCCAAGCTTTCACTCTTAATGATGATGTTAAACCTACTGCATCTGATACAGCCTTAAGCAATGCTATGATTTATTTTGAAAAAGGCGATTTTGATAATGCAGTTTTACAACTTGAGTCTGTTGTTGATGATTTTGTAGGTTCTAAAGCCGCTCATCAGGCTAAGTTTTATTTAGGTAGAACTGCCTTCATTAATGGAAATAATGATAAAGCACTTGCATATCTATCCGAAAGTGTTTCTAAGTTAAAATATGATAATCTTAAAAAAGAAGGTTATATCATGATAGCCGAGTTAAAAAATGATGTTAAAATGTTTGATAAGGCAATGAAACATACTGAATCCAAAAATGAATTAAAGTA
>CBFHKL010000062.1:0-1470 GCA_965656415.1 uncultured bacterium | reverse complement strand
GGGGGCACCAAATCCCTGTTTGGTATAAAAAAGATTCTGATCGATCAAATCCAGACAACTGGTTTGTTTCTACTTCATCACCAAAAGATATAGAAAATTGGGAGCAAGACAATGATGTGCTTGATACATGGTTTAGTTCATGGCTATGGCCTTTTGCAGTACATGGATGGCCTGATGTTAAAACAACAAAATATTTTCCTACGAATGCCTTAGTTACCGGTCCTGATATCATTTTCTTTTGGGTAGCTAGAATGATTATGTCTGGATATGAATTTATGGGCGACTTACCATTCAGCGATGTTTATTTCACAAGCATTTTAAGGGACGATAAGGGTAGAAAATTGAGTAAGTCTTTGGGCAATTCCCCAGATCCTATAACTCTTTTTGAAAAATATGGAACTGATGCTACAAGATTTTCAATTATGCTTATGTCACCTCAAGGTTCAGATGTTTATTTTTCTGAATCAGGTATCGAAGTTGGAAGAAATTTTATGACTAAGATTTGGAATGCTAGCAGATTTATTATTTTAAATCATGACGAATCATACTCAGATAATATTGATTATGAACAATTAGATAATTTTGATAAATGGATTCTTAATTCATTAGATGATACAATTAAAGAAGTAAATAAGTCGTTTGATAAATATCAATTTAATGAAGCAATAAAGAAAATTTATGATTTTACATGGAATGAGTTTTGTAATTGGTATATTGAAATTGTAAAACATAGATTTAGAGATAATAATCTTACTTCAAAGAGTAATGCCTTTAACATATCTAAACATATTATAAAAAAAGTTGTGTTATTATTGCATCCAATTGCACCTTTTATATCTGAAGAAATTTGGAATCATTTTAAAGATAATAACGAAAATGATATTATTATATCCAATTGGCCTAAAAAATCTGATGATGATATAATTTATGATAAAGCTCAAATATCAGACTTTAAAGAAATTGTTACTGCAATAAGAACTATTCGATCTGAATTAAATGTTCCACCATCTAAAAAAATTGATGTTGTAGCTAATGCCAAAAATAAATCGATTGAAAACAAAATAAAATCATTAATCGACTTAATAAAATCATTATCAAATACAGAAAATTTTGATTTAAGCTCAAAACAAATAAAACCCAAAAATTCTGCAGTAGCTGTTTGTAAATCAGTTGAGCTCTACATCCCACTTGGTGACCTTGTAAACAAAGATGAAGAAATCGTTAAGCTTAATAAAAGGTTAAGTGAATTAGATTCTCTCATCTCATCTATTGAAAAGAAATTATCTAATGACGAGTTTATTAAGAAAGCTCCTGAAAATATAGTTGACGGTGAAAAAAATAAACTAAATGATTTTCTTGTTGAAAGAACAAAAATTCTTTCTAATATTGAGGTATTAAAATGAAAACAATAATTTTTACACTTTTATCAATTAGTCTAGCGTTTGCTCAGGCAGAATCTTCTAGTAGGTC
>CBFHKL010000061.1:0-1511 GCA_965656415.1 uncultured bacterium | reverse complement strand
TGATTGAGCAAACATTAAACTAGAAAATAAAACTAGTGCTATCATGTTATATAGCTTTCTCATTGTTTTTCCTTTGTTTATGTACATATTAATAAATCCTTGGTATGTACCTCTTTTAGAGGTATAAAAATACCCTTAGTTGGCATAATCTAGGAGAAAGTGTACTTTATGTCAATAATTTAAAGAGGAGAGAAATATTACCTTCTACTTCGAAGTTTCATAAGAAGATTGAGTATTTCTATATAAAGCCAGATTAACGTAATCATTAAACCAAATGCTGCATACCACTCCATATATTTTGGTGCACCTTGTTCAGCTCCATTTTCAATAAAATCAAAATCGAGCACAAGATTCATAGATGCAATTCCTATGACGAAAACTGAAAATAAAATACCCGTTAATCCATTGCCAAATAAAGGACCCATGAAGGAAACACCAAAGAATGAAAGAATTAGATTCAGAACATAAATAATAAGTATCCCAAAAGTGGCGGAAAAGACTCCTAATTTAAAATTTTCTGTGGCAGCGATTAACCTACTTTTATAAAGAAATAGCAGAGCTGCTAAAATTCCAAATGTTATTGCGATAGCTTGATTAGCAATTCCTGGATACATGGAATTAGCATAAGCAGAAATTCCACCAAGAACTAATCCCTCCGCTAAACAATATAAAGGGACTGTAAAAGGAGCTGATTTTTTATTAAAAATGGTAATCATTAATAAAACAAAAGTAAAAATAGTTACTGGCCAAAATAAAGCCAATCCCATTTCAGGATTATTCCATGTATATATTGCAGAAGTCATAACTAAGAGCAGGCTTAAAGCTGTTTTATTGACAGTACCATCGATAGACATTGCTTGCTCTCCGCTAACTCGTCTTGTATTTCTGAAAGTACTATTGTTTAATGCTGGATTAGCAGAACGCATATGATTTCTCCTCAAATATTATTTATTTTCTGAAATGAATTTTAAGATATTTTCAATCGGTATTCTATGCTGTTCCATAGAATCTCTTTCACGAATTGTAATGGAATTATCTTCCAAGGTATCGTGATCTATAGTAATACCAAATGGTGTACCAGCCTCATCCTGTCTGTAATATCTTTTGCCTATCGAACCCTGTTCATCGTAAACACATTTATGATGAGAACTTATTGAATCAAATATTTCTTTAGCCTTCTCAGGCAGACCATCTTTTTTTAATAGAGGGCATACGACAATTTTATTTGGAGCTAAATCAAAAGGAAGTTGCAGAACAATTCTGTTATTATCATTGTCCTCATGATAGGCTTCACATAAAACCATTAAAAATAGTCGATTTAATCCTGTTGACGTTTCAATTATGAAAGGATGATACTTTTCATTTTTTATGGCATCAAAGTACATCATATTTTTACCAGATAATTTTTCGTGCTCTTTTAAATCAAAATCTGTTCTGTTGTGAATTCCTTCAACTTCTCCCCAGCCAAATGGAAAGTTATATTCAATATCAAAGGCGTCTTTAGCATAGTG
>CBFHKL010000060.1:0-1540 GCA_965656415.1 uncultured bacterium | reverse complement strand
CAATTTTAGCATTTGGACTAGTGCCATTATTTGAATCTTTTTTTGGAATTACTACAGACTTGAGTTTAATTGAATTGCTTGACTATGATCAGCCTTTACTTAAAAAGCTTATGGAGGATGCTCCGGGAACTCACACTCACAGCGTTAAGGTTGGAACACTGGCAGAATCATGTGCCAATGCAATTGGAGCACGAGCTCTATTATGTAGAGTTGGTTCCTATTATCACGATATTGGAAAAATAAAAAAGCCAGAATATTATGCTGAAAATCAAACGGGTGAAAATAAACATGATTCAATAACTCCTCATATGAGTGCAAAAATTCTAAAGCAGCATGTAACTGATGGACTTTCTTTAGCTGATGAATACGGACTACCAAATATTGTAAAAGATTTTATAGAAACTCATCATGCTAGAAATAGAATGGAGTTTTTCTATAACAAAGCTTTAGAATCAGATAAGAACGTTGATGAAAATGAATTTAGATATCCTGGTCCAAAACCAAGATCTAAAGAAACAGGTATTGTTATGTTAGCAGAAGCAATTGAAGCGCAAGCTAACTCACTCAAAAACCCAACATTAGAAAAATTTGAAACAATGATTGATAAAGCTATTAGAAGTAGGTTAGAGGACGGTCAATTAGACGAATGTCCATTAACAATGGAAGACCTTCAAAAAATTAAAGGTAGAAGAGATGGTAAACATGGCCTTCTACCTGTATTATCAGGATTATATCATTCAAGACCAGAATATCCATCAAAAGATAATGAATGAAATAAATATTTTTAAAGAATATAGAGATATTGATTTTCATAAAGATCATATTATCCAATTAATAAATTTATCACTTGAGTCTACGAAATATAATCAGGTAAAAATCAACTTGATTTTCTGTGATAATGATAAGTTGAACTCTTTTAAACGACAATACTTTGATGACGATGTATTAACAGATATAGTTACTTTCCCTATAAAGAATGATAATGATCTTGAAGCTGAAATATACATTAGTATTGAAATGGCCAAGATAAATGCAGATGAATTTAATGTTTCACTAAATAATGAGCTTAGCAGGCTCATTATTCATGGAGTATTGCATTTAATTGGATTTAATGATGATACAGAAGATTCCAAAAAAATTATGTTTTCAAAACAGGAAGAAATAATTTCAAATTTTCAGAAAGACATTTGTAGTGAGTGAAGCAGTTAAAGAATTAATTGATATAGTAATTAAGTTAAGATCTGACAATGGTTGTGATTGGGATAGAAAGCAAACTTCCGAATCTTTGATTCCACATTTAATTGAAGAAGCAAACGAGGTAGTAGATGCAGTTTTAGAAAATGATTCCGAAAATTTAAAAGAGGAATTAGGAGACTTGCTTCTGCATGTGGTTTTTCAAGCAGTAATTGCTTCTGAAAAAAAATCATTTGAGTTTGAAGAAGTTGTTCAACAAATAAATGAAAAATTAATAAAAAGGCACCCATATATTTTTGATGAAAACTTTGATGGTAAGGATCTATCCAATGCAAAAAATTGGGAG
>CBFHKL010000059.1:0-1792 GCA_965656415.1 uncultured bacterium | reverse complement strand
TCTATTTTTGACTTTGTTTCAAAAGTAGATCAAAGACTAGTTAATAAAAAAGTATTAGAAAGTTTAATTCTAGCGGGTGCATTTGACTCTATTCATGAAAATCGTGCTCAATTATTTGAAGCAGTAGATTTAGTAATAAACTATGGAAATCAAGTAGACAAACAATCGAATAAAAATCAAATAAATCTATTTGGCGATCAAGAAGAATTAATCAAAGTTCCTGATTTGCCCATAATTGAAGACTGGGATAATCAAGAAAAACTTTCAAAGGAAAAAGAAGTGCTTGGAATTTATGTTTCAGGAAATCCTTTAATTAAGTATGCAGACACAATTGAAGAGTTAAGCAATTATGACTTCTCTGAAGAAAAAATATTAAAGGAAAATTCTATTGTGAAAATTGGAGGGGCAATTACCAACTTTAAACTCCATTTTGATAAAAAAAATCAACAAATGGCTTTTTTTAATTTAGACTGTCTAGGCGGGCAAGCTGAGGCAATAATTTTTCATGATGCATTTGATAAATATAAAGAAATAATTAAAGATAATAATATTGTATTTCTAGTAGGTCACACTTCAACACAAAACGACTTTGCAGATTTAAAATTGATTGTTGATGAAGTAGTTCCTATAAACCATGCTAAAAAAGTTTTAAAATTAAATGAAGTTAATATCAGGCTACCTAAAAATTCTTCTAAGGATTTAATGAACGATATAGTGGATTTAGCAAATAAAAATAAAGGCGACCATTTATTTGTTGTTCATATTCCATCTGAGGATGGGCAAGAAAGAAAAATTATTTCAAAAAAAATTAAGGTTTCAAACAATAATCAATTTTTAATTCTGCTAAGAGATTTATTAGGCGATTCAAACGTTTGGATTGATTAAATTATAAGGTATGAAGATAGATCCACCAATTAGAATACTTATGGCCAAGCCTGGACTGGATGGACATGATAGAGGAATCAAGGTTTTGGCAGCTGCTTATAGAGATGCAGGTATGGATGTAATATATTTAGGCCTACGTCAAACACCTGAAAGTGTAGTTAAAGTTTCCATTCAAGAGGGGGTAGATGTAATTGCTCTTTCAATTCTTTCAGGCGCTCATATGACTATTTTTTCCAAAGTGATGGATCTTATCAAAGAAAATAATTTAAGTAATGTTTTAGTAACGGGCGGAGGAATTATTCCTGAAGAAGATGCGGATAAATTATCTAGCATAGGAGTTGGAAAGCTCTTCGGTCCAGGTACTCCAGTAAAAGAGTCTCTAGATTATATTGAGACCTGGGTTAAAGAAAACAGAAGATGATTTCTAATATTACAAATACATTTATTAAAGCAAAAAAAGCGTTTGATACCAAAAAATTTACAGAATCTCAAAATCTTTTAAACAAAGTCATCAGACACGACAAAGATTTTTTATCTGCTTATTTAATGTTGTATGAAATATATGATAAGAAAAATTCTAAAAAGAAAAATGTTATTTATAAAGAATTGAAAAGGTTAGATCCAGATTTATCTATTAAGCACAAACCTGTATCAATAATAAAAAAAGCTGCAACCAAAAAACCAGATTTGGTTACTCTTTCATTAATTAAGCTCATGATTTCACAGGGCAAGAAGGCTCAAGCCAAGAAAAACCTAAGATTAATAATTAATCATTCTAAAAAGAAGCATGAGCAAGATAAAGCAAGAAAAATTTTAGACAATTTATAGAGGTAAGCATGAGTATTGAATATTTTCAAAGAAGGCAAAATAATTTAAAAGAAAAAATAGCAAAAGAAAATCTTGATGG
>CBFHKL010000058.1:0-1859 GCA_965656415.1 uncultured bacterium | reverse complement strand
ATTTAATTGATGGATAAAGTTTTTCTGCTACTTCATAAATATCTGTTTCTTTTCTATTTAATAGTCTCAAAGTAGGTATTTCTAATTTTGCTCTTTCAGGGTTTTCGTATAGTTTGAGTAAAGTTGAAAAAGCTGCAATTGTCATTTTATCGCAACGCAAAGCGCGCTTTAAAGGATTTTTCTTAATTTTGGTTATTAAATCTTTTCTTCCTGCAATTATTCCACATTGCGGTCCTCCAAGTAACTTATCGCCACTAAATGTTATTAAATCAACTCCTTTAGCAAGTGTTTCTGCAGGAGATTGAACTTTAGTTATTCCCATATATTTGAGATCAATTAAAGAACCACTTCCAAGGTCAACCATAAATGGAATATCATTCTTTTTAGAAAGCTTTACTATCTCCTTCTCTTCAACTTCAGATGTATATCCTTCAACATAAAAATTACTTTTATGAGCTTTAAATATCATCGCAGATTTTTTTCCAATAGCGTTCTCAAAATCTTCAAAATGTGTTCGATTTGTTGTTCCCACTTCTAAAATTTTACATCCAGCACTTTTCATTATTTCTGGAAGTCTAAACGAACCTCCAATTTCAATTAATTCCCCTCTACTTATTAGAACTTCTTTTCGTTTTGCTAAGCTATTTAGAACAAGTACTACTGCTGCCGCATTATTATTTACAATAGTACACGCCTCTGCACCAATTAAACGACAAAGCCTTTCATCAATATGGCTGTCACGGTCTCCTCTTTTATTATTTAAAATATCATACTCTAAGTTTGATGGCTCACTTGCAATTTGATTAACGGAATTAATGGCCTCTTTAGGTAATAAAGCACGTCCAAAGTTTGTGTGCAAAACAGTACCCGTCAAATTAAATACTCCTTGAAGGCTATCATTTGTAATTAATGATAAATTTTTTTTAAGTTGATTTAAAAATTCCAAATTTTTTATTTTTTTATTTTTTGAAGTTCCACTTGATAAAAGAAGCTCGCGAAATTCTGTCTGAGTGGTTCTTATTGCTTGTGTAACAAGACTATGCCCATGGATATTTATCAAGTTTTGTACTTCAGAAATTTTTTGAATCTCATGAACAGCAGGAATAGAAGAAAGTAGTGGTTTTATGGGCTGTAATTTATTCATTTTAAGCTTTAAAAAAACATATTTAATTGCTTCAATCTATTTTAATATTATATTCTCATCAAGTGATTTTGATACAATAAATAATATAAGAAATTAAAATTTTTAACTTGTCTTTCTACAAGTTCCAAATGTATTAAAGCTTAAATATTTATAGGATGACTTTATGGGAAATTTTCAGGAAGATAGCGATCTTCAAAATACTATAAAAATTAGTGCGAGACGCTTTGAAGAATCACCGTATATATCAAGGGTTGATGATAGTAAGATGATTAGAGGGGTTTATGCTGGAAGATATCATGCAATCTATAATGATGAAGATGTTCTTCATAAATATTGGACTTTAAGAAAGAAAGCTCTCATCTATGACGTCCCGGAAAAACCAATCGAAATTTCAGGACCTGATGCTACAAACTTCCTAAATAAAGTATTAACCAGAGAAATTTCAACCTTCAAAGAAGGAAGGGGCCTCTATGCTCTAGCTTGTACTCCTCAGGGAGGTATTTTTATGGATGGTGTTTTATTTAAATTCAATGAGAATAAATATTGGTATGTACAAGCAGATGGCGAATTTGAAACATGGCTGTTAGCACATACTGATGGTTTTGATGTTGAAATATCAGATCCACAATCAAGAGTTTTACAAATTCAAGGACCTTCTTCGATGGATATAATGAAAGATCTCACTGAAGGTAAGATTGATGAAAATTTAAAATAC
>CBFHKL010000057.1:0-1875 GCA_965656415.1 uncultured bacterium | reverse complement strand
TAATACACTCGCCTTAATTAAACCTGATGCTATGCAAAAAGGATTTAAAGATAAAATTAGAAAAGATATAATGGATAACGGCTTTGTAATCGCTGAAGAAAAAACACTTCATCTAAGTGTTGAGCAAGCTGAAGGTTTTTACTCTATTCATAAAGATAAACCATTTTTTGGAGAACTTGTTGAATTTATGACCTCAAGCGAAACTCATATTATGAAACTTGAAAAAGCTAACGCAGTTTTAGAATGGAGAAATTTGATGGGTGCAACAAATCCAACAGAAGCTGAACCAGGTTCAATAAGAGCAAAGTATGGAACTGATATTTCAACGAATGCAACTCATGGCTCAGATAGTAATGAAAATGCAGAAATTGAAATAAACTTCTTTTTCTAAGTTTTATGCTAAGATTATTAATATTATTTATTTTTAGTTCAACAATATTTACTCAGGGACAAAAAGAAAGTTGGCTTGATTATGTTATTGAAGAAAATAAAGAAGAAATATCTGAAACTTCCTCTATAAATATAGAAAGTGAATTTTACTATATAATCCAAATCTCTGTTAAAAAAACTTTTGATGAAGCAATGGAGGTTGTTCAATCTTTAAATGCTTCAGATATTGATGCTTTCATTCAAAAAAATGATTCTAATTCAGAATTTAAATATCGAGTACGATATGGAAATTTCTCTAACAGAAATGATGCAGAAAAATTAGCTGAAAATATAAAGATTAAGTTTGGATACAATTGCTGGATTGACAAAACTGAATTATAAAAAATATTTCACAAGAAAGATTAATTTGTTTATATTGCCACCTGGTTAAGGAAAAAAATGTTACCAAAAAAAAGACAGTCAAAAACACGTTCTAAAAAGAGAAGGACTCATTACAAGTCCACCCTTGTTCATACAGTAAAATGTAAGAATACAGGAGTAGAGCATCTACCTCATCATGCATACTATCATGATGGAATTCTTTATTATAAAGGAAAACCTGTAGATCAAAACTAATGAAGAATTGTTTCATTTTTTCAGGGCAAGGTTCTCACCGACCTGGAATGAGCTTAAATCTTTATAATACATTCCAAATTGCAAAAGATAGGATTGAACTATCTAACAAAATTTTAGGATACGATATTTCAGAAATTATGTTTTCTGCAGAAGAAAATGTATTAAGACAAACACAATATGCTCAACTAGCTATTTTTATACATTCAACTATAATTTTTGATTTAATCAAAGACCAAAAAGAATGTGTTGCTGTAGCTGGACATAGTCTTGGTGAGTTTAGCGCATTGTATGCAAATAATTTTTTTGATTTTGAAACAGGGTTACAGATTGTAGATGTTCGTGCTAGAGCAATGCATGAATGTGAATTGAATAATCCAGGTAAAATGAGTGCTGTTATAGGAGCATCAATTGATAAAATACAAACTATATGTGATTCTGTTGATTGTCAAATTGCAAATATAAACTCTGATACTCAAATTGTTATTTCAGGAAGTGAAGAATCAATTGATTTAGCATCAGAAAGTTTAAAAAATATTGGTTCAAAAGTAATACCATTAAGTGTCAGCGGAGCATTTCATTCAAAACTAATGTCAGATGCAAAAAACAAGCTAACTGATATAATAAATACTTCAAATTTTAATGAAGTATCTTTCCCTATTGTTTCAAATTTTAATGCAAAACCAAATAGAAGTATTGAAAAAATTAAACATGCCCTAATTGAACAAATAGATAATCCAGTTCAATGGTCAAAAAGTATTAAATCTCTTAGCAAATTATCTAACGAATTTGTAGAAATTGGCCCAAAAAAAGTTTTAAGCAATATTATCAAAAAAATTGATGATTCATTAACAATTACAACCTATAATAGTA
>CBFHKL010000056.1:0-2307 GCA_965656415.1 uncultured bacterium | reverse complement strand
AATATAAACTATTAGATCTATAGATGTCTGTGAAGGGTTAACTAGTAGAATAATTAATACCATACCATGCTGAAAAACCGTTTTCAATTTTCCAAATTTTGAAGTTTCTAGTGGTTTATTTTTAGCTATCAAATAGTTTCTATAAAATGTAATAACTACATCTCTACCAACAATAATTAAAAATGGCCATAATTGTATAACTTCTAAAAATAGCAAAGATGATAATGTTCCGATCATAAGAATCTTATCTGCTAAGGGATCCATATAATTTCCATGTCCAGAAACCAAATCATACTTCCTTGCAATTTTGCCATCAGCTACATCACTAAAACTGCAGTAAGCAAAAATAATACCTGCAAAAAGGAAATTTTCATTAATAATGAAATAGATAATTAATGGGGTAAGGAGAATTCTTGAATAGGTTAAAAAATTTAAAATAAATTTCAACTGAGCTTAACCCTTCCTGTGATAGCAGTTGAAATAGTTTTATCATCTATGTACTCTAAATTACTACCAACAGGTAAACCAACAGCAAGTCTTGATATCTCGACATCTTTATCTTTCAAAATTTTTTCTAGATATAAAGCAGTAGCATTTCCAGAGGTACTTGGATTGGTTGCAATGATAACTTCTTTTGTGTTTGCACTCAATCTGTCAATTAATTTATCAAAAGATAAATCAGATGGACCTATTCCATCCAATGGTGATATGGCACCCCCGAGAACATGATATAATCCATCAAAGCTATTAGTATTTTCAATTTTTATAACATCTTCCATATTTTCAACAACACACAAAATTTCTGCATTTCTATTTTTGTCAGTATAAGGAGATTCTTCTCCTTTTAAAAAAACCATTCCCGTATTAGGACAGATATCTAGTTTTTCGCTTACATCAGTCAATGAATTAATTAAGTTTTTACCAAAAGATTTTTCTGATTTAACTATAAAATACGCTATTCTTTCTGCTCCTTTTCTACCAATTCCAGGGAATTTGGTTAAGGAGTCAATTAAAGCTTCAATATATTTAGTAGCATTTGCCATTAAAATCCTGGTAGTCCATCTGTTAATCCGCCAGTTACAGCTTTTAATTTTTTGGCAGATGTGTCTTTAGCATCTTCAAGGGCATCATTGACCGCTACTTTTACAGCATTCTCAATTACATAAGCTTCACTACTCAATAACGTTTCATCAATCTTAACATCCTGGGTCTTCATATCTGCAGTCATAATCACTTTACATGCACCATTTGCAGATACACCTTCAACCTCAATACTTTCTAACTCTTTTTTAATTTTTTTCATTTGAGATTTCATATTTTGAGCTTGTTTAAGCATTTCTTTCATATTTCCAAACATTACAACATATCCTTTCCATCAAATAAAGATACAATATCATCTTCGTTAACTTTTTCTTCTTTAATATCTTCAATTTTTTCTACTTTAGTATCTATTACCAAATTAACATTGATCTTTGTACTATACTTTTCATCAATAATAGATTTAACAAGTGTAAGACCTTCCTGTAAAAGCTTTTGATTAAACTCAGAATTATCATAGGAAATAACTTCTAAATTTTTTCCTTTTAAATCTCCTAAAATACAACCTGATAATTGAGCACCAATAGAACCTCTCTGCTTTGAAACTTGCTTTACTATATCACTCCAATCGCTTCTCAATACTTCTTCATCTAATTCTATTTTCTTATCTTTTTTATCAGAAATGTTTTCTGAAACTTTTTTAGGAGTTTCTTTTTTTGGAGTTTTAACTTCAGGTGCATTGACTACTTCTTTTTTTAAAAACTCTTCAATATCAATACTTGAATCAAACTCTAGCAACTTGATTAAATTTACTTCTAACAATAAGTATTGATCTGAAAATTGCCTAATTGATGCATAAAGCGTTGAAAAATTGTTTGATAATCTAATTATATCTTTATGAGACCAGCTATAACTTGATTGACTATATTTTTTTGAAAGTTCTGAGTCTAAACCAATAAGCTTTAAGCCATTTTTAAAATCCATTACAGATAGATTTCTAAAGTGTAAAATTAAATCCTTAAGCAAATCTTCAACAATATAACCTTTGTTTCTAATAATTTCTAGATTAGCCATTAATTTATCGCCATCTTTATCATGTAAAGCATCTGAAATACTAAACAAAATCTCATGCGGAACAACACCAAGGAGTTCTTGAACAGTATCAGAAGCAATATCATCTCCTAAAACTAAAACTTGATCAAGATAACTAAGAGCATCTCTCATACTACCTTCTGATTTACCTGCAATTAGTGACAAAGATTTCTCGTC
>CBFHKL010000055.1:0-2324 GCA_965656415.1 uncultured bacterium | reverse complement strand
CTAAGGCGTCTCCTATTGCTAGTGCAACCAAAGAGCTAGTTGTAGGAACAACTCCTAATGGATCTATCTCCTTTTCAACAGTACCATTAAGAACAATATCAGCATTTTTAGCAATGAAAGAATCTACATTACCTACTATTGCAATTAATGGTGATTGGAACTCTTTTAAAACAGGAATTAATCTTACTAATTCTTCAGTATTTCCACTTTTTGAAATTAAAATAGTTGGATCGCCAGGATTATATATACCTAGGTCTCCATGAATAGCTTCTGCAGCATGCATATAAACACTGCGCGTACCAGTACTACATAAAGTTGCAACTATCTTTTGTCCAATTAGTCCTGATTTACCTAATCCACTAATTACAACTTTGCCAGAGTTATTGATAATTAACTCTGCAGCTTTTTGAATATCCTGATCAATATTTTTAGATACTTCTAAAAGTTGAGAAGAATAACTCTCTATAATTGATTGGGATAACCCGTTTATTTCTTTTTTTGCCATTCAATGGATAATATAAATAGTTTTTATGGAATTGTGACTTATAAATTTGTAGTATTCCTCATGAATATATATTTAACAGGAGCAACAAGTGGTTTAGGGGAACACCTTGCATATAAATATGCTAAAAGAGGTGCTTTTTTAGCGCTAAGCGGAAGAAGAAAAGAAAAATTGACTGATGTTGCTAAGAAATGTGAAGAACTTGGGGGAAAAGTTGTTACATATTGCTTAGATGTAACTGATCAACATGCTACCAAAGAGTCAATTCAAGACTTTTTATCCAAAATATCAAATATTGATTTAGTTATTGCAAATGCTGGCTACGGTTTTGTTGATAGAGTTCATAAAGGCGATCCAACGGAACTAAATAAAGTTATTGATGTCAATGTTAATGGTGTTATCAATACTGTTGTTCCTTTTATGCCTTCAATGATAAAAAATGATAAAGGGCACATAGCTATTATTGGATCAGTTGCAAGTCATTTTGCATGGCCTGGGGCTGGTGCATATGCTGCTTCAAAACATGCTGTTAAAGCGTTAAGTATAAGTTGGAGAAGAACCTTACCAAAAAATGTAGACGTTACTTTAATTTGTCCAGGATTTGTTAAAAGTGAAATGACTGACTCCATGGGCACTATAACACCTTTTATGATTAGTACAGAAGATGGTGTTAATCGCATTGTAAAAGCTCTAGATAAAAAGAAAAAAATGTTCATTTTCCCATTTATTTGGAAATTGGTAATTGCCCTTGAAGGGCCAATATCATTTCTTATGTCAAAGCCCTTTAGAAATAATCACAAAAAGAATAGAATTAAATTATAAGGCTTTTAAAGCTAAATAAAAGCAAATAATTCCTGGAAGAAATGTAGTAGGATTAATTTGTTCTCCAAAAATAAAGTAAGAATTCAAAATTGCGATAGGTATAATTAGGTTGTTCATCACAGCAAGCTTTTCGTTGGATACTTTTAATGAACCAATATTCCAAAATAAAAAACCTAATCCTGTTGAAATCAATCCAAGAAATATTAAGGTAAATAAGTTTACTGAAGACAATTCATAACTACTATTGTCTATACTTAAAAAGTAAAAGATAGAAGTGATTAATGTAGCTCCTAAAAACAATTGTGAAAAATTATAAACTAAATCTTTACTATCATTTTTGATATTCCATTGTTTAAAGAGTATCTGTCCTGATGCAAAGAAAAAATTAGCACATTGAATTAATAAAAATCCAATCCAATAATTGAAAGGATTAACGACATTTATTCTCATAAGAAATGATCCGATTATTACTAAAATAATTGCATACATACCATTTTTTGATATTGGTTCCTTCAAGATATATCTTGAAGCAAGACCAACAAAAATTGGTGTGGTAATAGTAAAGGTGGCAACCAAATATGCAGGTAGATACGCGTATGATTGTATATAAAAAACATACATTAAACCAAATTGTATTAATCCAATTAATACCAACTTTATGTCAAAACTAAATTTTTTAATATTGTAGGTTGTAATCGAAGAGAAAAATAAAAATGCAATAAGACTTCTAATAAAACTAATATATGAAGAGTCTACGCCGCTTAATCCATATTTAATAATACCGAACGAAAAAGACCAAAGTATAGAAACTATTATTAGGTATAACATTTAAGTCTTTAAATCATCAATAAGTTTTGCAAGCTTGTAATCTTTGTCTGTAAGCTCGCCAGCATCATGAGTTGTTAAAGAAATTGTAACTTTACAATATCCTATTTTAATATCAGGATGATGGTTTTCTTGTTCAGCTAAATTTGCAATCTCATGAACAAAATCTATCCCA
>CBFHKL010000054.1:0-2384 GCA_965656415.1 uncultured bacterium | reverse complement strand
CATTGTGCTTTATCAATTTGAAACTGATATTGATCAAGAAATTCATTATATAATGTGACATAGGTTGTACTATCTGCTATAAAACTAGATTGAAAACTTTCAAATTCAGGTTCATAACGATACTTATAAAGTGAATCTTGAGATGAAATAAACAAATCATGAGCGCTATAAATATCATTTAAATAGATAAAAAATGTATCAATTACAGAAATTTGTTTATTCACAAAATCTTGATCTCTTGAAAAAGAAAATGGTACTGAATTTCTTGCTTCTTCTAAATCAATATTTAATTTTTGATCTGTTTTTAAAATCCCGAAATCAAATGGCGCAATGATAGGTTCATTAGCAATATCATTTAATTGATAAGAATATCTAATTGAAAATCCTGTAGGGAATGTTAATGATATAGCAAATGATAAAAGAAAAAACCAGAGAATTGGAAATTTATTTTTTTTAAAAAAACTTTTTATCTTTTGGAAATTATTCATTCTACCATCTAATAGCAGCTGATGCCCAAGTATACCCAGCTCCGAAAGCAGTTAATATAATATTATCACCTTTAGTGAACTTACCTTCTTCAAGCGCTTCACATATAGCAATGGGGATTGTTGCAGCAGTAGTATTGCCATACTTATGTATATTAATGTACATTTTTTCCAAAGGTAATTTCATTCTTTCAGCACATGCTTCTAATATTCTTCTATTTGCTTGATGAGCAACTACTAAAGATACATCATCGATTGATAGGTTGTTATGCTCTAAAGCAATATTAATTGCCTGCGGCATTCTTTTTACAGCATTTTTAAATACCTCTCTACCATTCTGATGAGGTAAATGCAGTCTATCTTTAACTATATCTTTATCAATCCTTAACGGATTAAAAAAAGAGCCAGGTGCTTTTGCTGTCAAATGCTCAACCCCATCTCCATCCGCATATAGATGTGTAGATAAAATTTGACTTTCATCATTTGATTCTTGTAGTACTACTGCCCCTGAACCATCACCAAATAATACTCCTGTTGCTCTGCCTTCTGGAGTTCTGTCAATAATTGTTGACATTAAATCTGAGCCAACAAGTAAAATATTACTGTATTTACCAGATTTAATATATTGGTCTCCCATTTCTAGTAAGTATATAAAAGCAGAGCATGCTGCACTAATATCATAAGCAGGAATATTTTTTTTAATTCCAAGTTTTCTTTGAATGATTGGTCCCATACCTGGAAAATTATAATCAGAGCTAACTGTTCCAACAATAATCGCATCAATATCATTTGATGATATTCCAGCATTTTCAATTGCTTTAACGCATGCTGGTAAAGCTAAATCAGAATTAGGAGTTCCAGGGAGTACCCATCTGCGTTCTTTAATCCCAGATCTTGTTTGAATCCATTCATCTGTTGTATCCATCATGTCTTCAATATCATGATTAGTCACAATATTGTCAGGAACATTAAATCCAATACCTGCTATTTTTGATTTCTTCATAACAATTTTTTGAGCCGATCTATAAGCCGGGTTCTGTACATCATAGATGCGATGATTATTCCTCTCTATTTTATATTTCTATAAAACTCTAGCAATCTACCCTTCCCTCAAATGATACGAGCAGTATCTTGGGTCTACGTGATCTTGCACCTAGTGGGGTTTACCAGCTAATAATGTTACCATTATTACTGGTGGTCTCTTACACCACCTTTTCACCCTTGCCAAATGGCGGTTTATTTTCTGCTGCACTGTCCATATTCTTACGAATCCCACCTGTTAGGTGGCACTATGCTCTTTGGTGCCCGGACTTTCCTCTCGATAAATCGAGCAATCATCCAATCAGCTCTTGAGGATATAATAAGGGATAGATATTGAATTTAGAAGTAAAAAATTAATTTTCTATTTTGTAAAGAAATCTACTACAGTTACCACAATAAACGATGTTTTGCGAAATAGCTTCATTAATAAGCTGAGGAGGAACCATTGCTCCACAACCTCCACAACTACCATCAAGTATTTCTACTGCTACTAAACCTTCACGTGCTTCATATATTTCAGAATATTTTAATATTGTATCTGAGTCAATATTTTTAGCTACAGACTGTCTTTCAGTTTCTAAGGCGTTTTGCTCTTCAGCTACTTCTTGCATTTTTGTATTTAAGGCATCTTTTTTTGAAGTAAGCTCAGTAATTATACCATCTAGAGCTGAAGTATCTTCTTCGATTTCTTTCTCAAGCTCTTCTTTCTTACTCATTAATTCAATCAGCTCATTTTCTTTTTCAGATAAGAGATTTTTTTCGAAATCTATAGTTTCCATCATAGCATCATATTCTTTATTGGTGCTTATTGATCCATCGATAAGTTTATCTTTAAGTGTATTAATTTTTTCTGAAGTA
>CBFHKL010000053.1:0-2523 GCA_965656415.1 uncultured bacterium | reverse complement strand
AAAGTATTGAATGATAATGGAGTTGACTTTGATTTTATTGACACAACAAACTTAAAGGTTGTAAAAGACTCAATTAAGAGTAATACAAAATTAGTTCATTTAGAAACTCCGAGTAATCCTCTTTTAGAAATTGCAGATATCTCATCTATAAGTAAATTATGTAGATCCAAAAATATTTTAGTAAGTGTTGATAATACCTTTATGAGTCCCTACGGTCAAAAGCCGCTCAATCTTGGTGCTGATATTGTAATGCACAGTACAACCAAATATATTGGAGGGCATTCAGATGTTTTAAGTGGTGCTTTGATGGTAAATGATAAAAAGTCTGCAGACAAGATTACTTTAATTCAAAATACTTCAGGAGCATTACCAAGCCCATTTGACGCCTGGTTACTGCTTCGTTCCGTAAAAACATTGTCTTTAAGAGTTGATAAGCACTTTAGTAACGCAATGAAGATAGCAAATTGGTTAAAAAGTCATAAAAAAGTCACAAGAGTAATTTATCCAGGACTTAAAGACCATCCTCAGCATGAGATTGCAAAAAAACAACAGAAAAATCCAGAAGGAAAATCAGTTTTTGGTGGAATGATTTCATTTGAGCTTGATAGCACAATTGATATTAATAAATTCGCAAAGAAATTAAGCTTTATCACTTTAGCTGAAAGTTTGGGAGGAGTAAAAACTTTAATTTCTTGTCCTTATTCAATGACCCATGCTTCTGTTCCAAAAAAAGAAAAAGAAAAATTAGGAATCACAAAGAATCTTTTGAGGATTTCTATTGGTATAGAAGATGTTGATGATTTAATTTCAGAGCTTGATTTAGCTATCAATCATTAAATAAACTTTTTTTACTATTTATATTTATATTTCGATAAATATGCCGTGGTGGCGGAATTGGTAGACGCGCTGGTCTTAGGAACCAGTATCGTAAGATGTGAAGGTTCGAGTCCTTTCCACGGTACTTATGGAAATCTTATTTCTAGGTGCAATAATTTTGGTAGCTCTAGTACTTTTTGTTACCGAATTATTTCCAATTGATGTAACAGCTTTATTGGTGTTAGGTCTATTGCTAATTCTTGGATTAGTAAGTCCTGCTGAAAGTCTTGCAGGATTTTCTAACCCTGCAGTTATAACTATTGCTTGTTTATTTATATTAAGTCATGCTCTTCAAAAATCTCACATACTTGAATATTTAATTATAAATATCAATTCCTTAATTGACAGATCAAGAGTGTTAGGTATGATCGCGTATTTATTTGCTATTGGAGTAGCTTCTGCAGTTGTAAATAATACAGCTATAGTTGCTATTTTTATGCCTGTTACAATAAGACTAGCTGATAAATACAATATTAGTCCATCTAAAGTGCTGATACCTCTTAGTTATGCTGCTATTTTAGGAGGTACTCTAACATTAGTTGGTACATCAACTAATTTGATTGTTAATTCAATTTTAGTTGATTCATCCAATGGTCAAGTTTCATTAGGAATGCTAGAATTTGCTAAATTTGGTATAATAAAATTTGTTATTGGTCTTTTATATATTTTTACAATTGGATATAAGTTGTTGCCTATAAGAGTAGCAAAATCCTCAAGTATTGAAGATTATAGATTAGATGGCTATCTAACTGAATTTAAGGTATCCAAGAATTCACCTTTAACCGGTAAAACACTTCTTGATAGAAAAATAAATGAAAACTATGATGTAATTATTCTTGATGTTTTAAGAAATGGTGAGATCATAAATTCTAATCTTCGTAATCTAGTTATTTTAGAAGATGATATCCTTTTTGTTAAAGGTTCATTTGATAATTTTCAAAGATTAAAAGAGATTGAAAACTTGGTTATGTTAGCAGATGAGAAGTTAACACAGGAAGAGCTAGAGCAAGAGGACAATATATTAGCTGAGTGTTTAGTGACAGATAATTCTGAATTAATTGGTCTATCTTTACAAGAAGCTAATTTCAGAAGATCTTTTGGGAGTTTTGTATTAGCTATTCGAAGAGAAGGAGAAATTATCCGTAGAAAACTTGCTCATTTTATTTTAAAGCCTTTTGATACTTTATTAGTTTATGGTCCAAAAGATAGAATAAATCAACTTGCCAATAAGGAGGGATTTATTGTTCTTGGTAAAGTAGATGGATCACTTGATGGACACCCTTTATGGTGGCTTAGTTTAGCATCTATATTATTTGCTGTAACATTAGCTATTTTTGATATTCTACCTATTGTTGTAGGAGTTATGCTTGGTGTTATAGCATTATTGCTTTCAAAAGTAATAACTCCAAATGAAGCATATAGTTCTATTCATTGGCAGGTAATTATAGTAATAGCTGCATTTCTTCCTATGGGAGCTGCAATTCAGCGTACAGGACTAGATATTATAATTAGCGATTCTATTTCAAGTTTTGTTAATTTATTTCCTGCTGATATACTTCCATATTTATTGTTGGCGCTCATTTACTTTATTACTATGATTTTAACTGAAATCGCTTCAAATGCTGCAACTGCGATTATTATGACACC
>CBFHKL010000052.1:0-2569 GCA_965656415.1 uncultured bacterium | reverse complement strand
TGGTGCAGTGCATATTTATAATGCTAATAATGGAGATTTCGTTGGCTTTCTTAAAAAAAATAGTAGTGGTTTAGGTGAGTTTCAAAGACCAAATGGTATTTTAGTCCTTGAAGATATATTATACGTAGTTGAGAGAGACGCTCACAAAATCTCCATATTTAGCTTGCCAGAATTAACATTTGAATCCTCCATTGGATTCAACGAATTACAATATCCTTATGGCATTGCAGGTTTTACAGATTCTATTGATAAATCTCATAAAATATTTGTTACAGATAACCCAAATGCAGGCCTACCGCAGAAAGATCGTATTAAGCACTGGAAAATAAATTACAACGAAGATATACAAATTGAATATTTAGGACTATTTGGTAATGAAATGTTTAGGAAAGTAGAAACAATTGCTTGCGATAAAGAATATAATAGATTACTGGTAGCTGAAGAAGACATAGATCAGAATAAAATTGTTTCTTTAAACCTTAATGACGCTACTTTGGAATCAACTCCCTTAAATAAATTCAAATTTTTATATGAACCTGAAGGGTTGGCATTAATACCTGAACTAGATATATGGATTGCCACTGATCAAAGTGAGGATGATAATAGATTTTATATTTTTGATAGGAAGAATTTATCGCTTGTAGATACAATTAGTTTAAATGGTGTAACTAATACTGATGGAATTGCAGTTGGTAAAATAGATAAAAATTGGTTTTTATATGCTGTTGATGATGATAGACGTATCGGCTCTTTTAATCTCAGCAATTCATATTAAGATAAATTAGAATTATTATAAAAGTTCAATCAAATCTTAAACAAACAAATAACAAATATACTTCAAATTCTGAGTTCATATTCTTCGATGGGCTTAAAGTAGTACCTTAAAAACTCTTACCCTTAGTTAGTTTTCAATTACTATACCTCTTTACTATTTTAAGCCCAAATTATTTTTACATATCTCTTTTAATTATTATGAATTAAAATTTATCCTAATGACACTCAATCAAATACTTCTAAAGTAAGGAGAAATGCATCTTAGTTTTAAAAAATAAATTTTATCTGATCGTTTGTTTATTATTTCAATCAATGATTTTTTCTCAAAATGTTACTATGGTAAAACCATCAGATAATATTGGAGTTGATAAATGGGGGATAGTAAATGATGGTGTAATGGGAGGTATTTCACAGTCCAATATTTTTCTTAATGAAGCAAATAATATTATTTTTGCTGGTAATGTTTCCTTAGAAAATAATGGTGGATTTGCATCTATTAGAAGAGGATTTGATGGGAATCAACTAAAAGGATCTTCTGTATTTCTAATTAGAGTAAAAGGTGACGGTAATATCTATAAATTCCGTCTGACAATGAAGGGTAGCTATGCTAACTATTCTGCTGATTTTAAAACTACTGAAGATCAATGGATGGATATTGAAATCCCAGTTGAAAATTTCAAACCGTATTACTTTGGTAGAAGTATTAGAGCACCAAAATTGAAAGTTCAAAAAATAAATTCTATGGGAATTCTTATATCTGATAAACAGGAAGGAAATTTCTATTTAGAAATTGAATATATTAAAGCATTGTTAGTAGATTTAAATAATTAAAAGTAGGGGGGTTCTATCTTTTTCATAAAAAAACATTTTTATTTATCATTTTTATTTTTATTTGTTATTTCTTGTTCTGGCGGTTCTGCTACTTCATCTCAAACCGAAAACACAGACGATGAAAATAGTGGTGGTGAAGAAATTCCTGTAGCGCCTATTGCTAGTTTTACTCTTTCATCTTCGGAAGGAGAAGCTCCGCATGCAATAACATTTACTAGCACATCTACCGGTGATGTAAATACTTGGTTATGGAACGTAGATGATGATTCAGATTATGAAAGCAATTATTATTCATTTACCCATACTTATGAAAATTCAGGAACATATGATATATCTTTAATAGTAACTGGACCTGGCGGTCAAAGCAATTATACTCAAAATGATGCAGTTACTATTACAGAACCGGAAACTAATGTAGAAACTGGATTATCTAGTCAATCGATGATGTATGATAATGAAAACAGACAATATTTAATTTATATTCCTCAAGACTACAATAATAATAATTCGCCTATGCCTATTCTTTTTGCGTTCCATGGTTTTGGTGGAAATAATCAATACTTTATTAGTACTGCAGATTTTAGATCTTTAGCTGATCAGTTTAATTTTATTGCAGTCTATCCTCAAGGCCTTATTTGTGGTGGTGGAACTACATGGAATACCAATCCTCCAGGTGGAGATAATAAGTGCAGCCAAGATGATATTGGATTTTTTAGTGCTCTTCTGAGCGAAATTTCTGGTAATTACAATATTGATTCATCAAAAGTGTTTTTAACAGGATATTCAAATGGAGCTGATTTCTCATACTCTATGGCGTGCTATCAAAGTTCATTAGTCACAGCTATTGCACCAGTTTCAGGTTTAATGCCTATGGTAGATGCATCATCAGAATGCCAACCAAGTCATGCAACTTCAGTAATGATATTTAATGGTACGATTGATTCTTCGAGACCCTACAATGGTA
>CBFHKL010000051.1:0-2575 GCA_965656415.1 uncultured bacterium | reverse complement strand
ATTTTTTTCATGTAAATAAATTTCCTAAAGCAACATTAAAAATAAAATCGAGTAAAATTCTTGAAAAATTAGAAAACGGAAAATATAAAATGCTTATTGATGGAGACATGACTATTAAAGATAAAACTAACTCGATCAGTTTTGAAGCTATTGTTGATTTAAATTCAAATGTTAAGACTGCTGAAGGAAAATTATCTTTTGATAGAAGCACGTTTAATGTACAATATCGTTCTGAAATGCATTTAGATAATCCAAACTCCTTCTGGAATAAAGTTCAAACTTCAAGAGATGCTGCAAAAGATAAGGTTATTAGAGATATGATTGAAATTAATTTCAATGTAGTTTCCCTTCCAGGAATGCTTTTGAAATAACCTACCCAATAAAACCGCGATAGATTAAATAGGGAATAACTATATATAAAGTAACATCTCTGATGAGATAATACATAAAAATGGCAACACCCAATTTCCAACCATATTTCTTGAACATGATTCTGATTGCTTCCCTAATACCATTTTCTCTAGTATTCTTGCGTAATTCGTGAAGAGCTTTAAACATGTGTGAATATAATAACTTTTAATAAAGTTTTGTATTTGTAAAAGGAATTAATGCTAAAATAATTGCGTGAGCATAGTAATCAGTTCTATTAATTAAATTATCTGTCAAGATTCCAACTGCTCCATTTTTTTGTTTTGAATTAGAGCGTTTAAACACCATATCATCAGCATCTCCAAGCTCATAACCTTCTTTGATAAGATTTGAAATTTTTAATGGTAATGGAAATGTCGCTGTTTTAGCTTTTCCAATTTTGTTCTTATCTGAAATAATAATCCATGCAAATGCTTCGTAATTATTATCAAGTAAATCCACTCCACCTTCAATAGAAACTAGATAATCAGCTTCTAAATGTTGAATATTTTGAAGTCTATTGGTTGCTCCTTTTAAAGTTTCATCATTAGACATTGGTTGATCTGAAACCAAAGAATCTGCTGATACTCCTTCAAATTCAAAACGATCTGTAAAGACGTCTTCAAAAGCTTTTTTGGTGGCATTAATTTTAACTGGATTTTTAGATGCTATAAGTACTTTTTTCATTAAAAAATTCTGTCAAGCAGCACTTTTGGCATCCTTAAAGAGACAATAATCCATTTTGCTAATGGAATTGAGCCTAACATACTATTCACTCTGACTCTGCTTTTACGCATTTTTTTTAACGATTCAGGCTCGTTGCTATTGTTGATGTCTCTCATCTCTAGCGCTGGTACAATTGCATGCCCTAAAACCATGGGTATAAAGTTTACGGGATTGCCTTCATTATTAGCTTCAAAAATTATAGTCCCAACTGTACCTAAAAAAGAATAAGCTGCTTGAGAAAATAGCACATCATTGCTTTGTTTTGATAGTGACTTATTTATTATATCAGTTTGTTTTTTAATCTCATCTGATAAAATTCCCTCTACTGCTCTATCATGATCCTCAAGGATATTTCCAGTTGATGCTTCTTGTGCTATGGAAAAAGCACTGAGCAAGATTAGTATTAAGATATAATTCTTCATTTTAGAGTTTAGTATATGCCTGCTAAACCTTCAATGTTAAAAATTCATTCCAGCTAGTTGTATAGCTTGGGGAGAGTTTTTCTCTTTTAATTGACCAGGATTCATTCTCTCCTTGCACTGCATATCTAATGGTGTCTGATCCAAAAGCTTGATTGATTTGATCAATAGATGCACTAATACGTTCATCTTTATCTCTTCGATCACAAAACAATGATTGCTGCACTTCATTTGCTTGCACTAAATCATTTAAGACTACTCCACATTTTTTATACTCATATCCATTTTTATAAATTGCATACAATCCCTCTAAAGCAGCGTTAATGATGCCACTAGTGTCATTTAATGCAACAGGTAGTTGAACGTTGATATACCGGCGATATTGTGGCAAATCAGCCCGGAAACGATTAGTACATAAATATACACCAATACAATTTACATAACTGTTTTGTGATCGTAGTTTTTCAGCAGATCTGGAAGCGTGTGAAGAAATAGCATTTCTTAAGGTATTAAGATCTGAAATCATTCTGGAAAATGACCTAGAAGTTGAAATACTCTTTTTAGTGGCAAATTCACGTTCTAACTCTATTTTTTTTCTACCATTCAACTCATCTACTGTGTGCCTACTAATAATGGTCATATGTTTTTGAATCCATTCTGGATTAGCCTGTTTCAAATCATAAGCATTGTAAATACCATTAATCTTCAAAAATTTCTGCTTTCTTCTTCCAATTCCCCAAATATCATACACTTTAACTTTCTGTAACAAATCCTGATCATTTTTACTATCAATGAAACAAACATTATCCTTTCCTACGCCTCTTTTGGACAAATGATTGGCTACTTTAGCTAAGGTCTTGGTTTTTCCTATTCCAATTGATACTGGTATTCCAGTCCATTGATAGATCTTATCTCTAAGTTTTGTAGCATAATCTATAGGATCTATATAGCGAGGATTAATAGTGACAAATGCCTCATCAATAGAATATACCTCCATCTCAGAGTTACCTGAGCGAATGATA
>CBFHKL010000050.1:0-2888 GCA_965656415.1 uncultured bacterium | reverse complement strand
TGGTTATCTTTTTTACTCAAAAGGTCTAAAAAACGTTACTTATTCCCTTTTATTATGCTCAATAATCGTTTTAGGATATATAGTATTTCTTGAAATAGGTCCTCCTCCTTGGAAATCTATAGAAGCTCTAACTCTCCACGCTACCTATCAAAAAGTTGCTGTATTAAGTTTAATTGGAACAATATGGATTATGTCTAGAGGAACTGACTTACTTAACAACAAAATTTAGAAGTCTATTAGGAACATAGATTGTTTTTATAATATTTCCATCTGAAGTATATTTCACAACATTATCTAATGATAACGCTTCTGAAACAACATCTTTTTCTTCTGAATCTTTAGAAATATTTATATTTGCTCTCAATTTGCCATTTACTTGGACAGCGACTGTTACTTCATCTAATTGAATAAGTTTTTCATCATATGATGGCCAGTTTTGATATGTTATTGAATCATTATGCCCAAGAAGACTCCAAAACTCTTCTGCAAGATGAGGCACAAATGGACTCAATATAATTGAAAGTTCCTCAATAAGATGTTTAGATATAGTATTACATTTTTGTAAATGATTACAATAGATCATTAATTGAGATACAGCAGTATTAAAATGTAAATTTTCAACATCTTCACCAAGCTTTTTTATAGTTTGATGGTGTAAAAAAAGTGTTTCTTTATCTGGGTTATCATTAGTAACAATCTTTGAGGATAAATTGCCATTCTCATCAACAATAATTGACCACAATTTATTAACAAATCTAAAACATCCTTGAAGTCCTTTTGTGCTCCAAGGCTTAGACTTATTAAGTGGGCCTATAAACATCTCATACAATCTCATTGAATCAGCTCCATACTCATCCATGATCTCTTCAGGATTAATAACATTTCCTCGAGATTTACTCATTTTTGTTCCATCATCACCTAATATCATTCCCTGATTAAATAATTTTTTAAAGGGTTCTTTAGTTGATACTAATCCCAAGTCAAATAAAACATGATGCCAAAATCTTGAATACAATAAATGGAGTACAGCATGTTCTTGGCCACCAATATACAAATCAACTGGCATCCAATATTTTTCATTGTCTTTGGACCATGCATTTTCAGTATTATTAGGATCTGTAAATCTTAAAAAATACCAACAAGAACCAGCCCATTGTGGCATAGTATTTGTCTCTCTAAGTCCAATAATATTATCACTTTCATCTTTTACTTCAACCCAATTATTAATAAGAGACAATGGAGATTTTCCATCATCAGATGGCTTATAATTTTCAACATCTGGAAGAATTACTGGTAATTCATTTTCTGCCACCAATTGAACAGAGTCAGATTTGTGAATTAATGGAAATGGCTCTCCCCAATATCTTTGCCTTGAAAATAACCAATCTCTAAGCTTATAGTTAACAGTTGCCTTACCTATAGAATTATTTTCTATATACTGAATTGCTTCTTTTACTGCTTGTTCTACAGTCATTCCATTTAAAGACAACGTTTCATTATTTGAAGAATTGACAATAATTGCATTTCCTTTAGCTGTATAAGCTGCTTTAGTTACGTCTCCCCCCTTAACAACCTCAACTATAGGAAGATTGTATTTAGATGCAAATTCCCAATCTCTTTCATCATGTCCAGGTACAGCCATAATTGCTCCAGTGCCGTAGCTAATTAACACATAATCAGCAATCCATATTTCAATCTTTTCCTTCGTAAAAGGATTTATCGCGTAACTACCAGTAAAAACTCCTGTTTTATCTTTGTTAACCTCTGTTCTATCGAAATCAGACTTCTTTTTTGTTTCTTCTATATATGCTTCAACCTTAGATCTCTGATTTTCTGTAACTAGAGTATGAATTAAAGTATGTTCTGGAGCTAAAACCATGTAGGATGCGCCAAATAGCGTATCAGGTCTAGTAGTATATACATCAATTAAGTCATTATGTCCTTCAATATTAAATCCTAACTCAACTCCTTCTGATCTTCCTATCCAATTTCTTTGAAGTTCTTTAATATTTTCTGGCCAATCTAATTCATCTAAACCGTCTAATAAAGATTCAGCATAATCTGTAATCTTAAGAATCCATTGCTTCATTGGTAGTCTTACAACTGGATGGCCACCAATATCAGATTTTCCATTTACAACCTCCTCATTTGCAAGAACAGCTTTAAGCTCTGGGCACCAATTAACCGCAACCTCCTGCTCGTAAGCTAACCCCTTATTGTAAAGTTGCATAAAAATCCATTGGGTCCATTTATAATAATCTGGATCTGTAGTATTAATTTCTCGAGACCAATCATAAGAGAATCCAAGACTATTTATTTGTTTTTTAAAATTTGATACATTTTGATGGGTTGTTTCCTTGGGATGAGTACCTGTTTTAATCGCATATTGCTCTGCTGGCAGACCAAAAGCATCCCAACCCATAGGATGAAGCACATTAAAGCCTTTCATGCGTTTATAGCGAGCAACGATGTCAGTTGCAACATAACCTAAAGCATGACCGACATGAAGTCCTGCACCAGATGGATAAGGAAACATGTCAAGAACATAATATTTAGGTTTATCACTAGAAATATCTTCAGTCTTAAACGTTTGATTTTCAGACCAAAATTTTTGCCATTTATTTTCTATGGATTTGTGATTATAACTCAAATCTAATAAAAGTTCTTAATTTGTTGTGCCCAATCAAGAATAATAGCATTTACATCTATTGGCTGGTCGTTTGAAGAACCATAACCCATATTATTTGAAGTGGTATTACCAAATGCATTTGTCATTGGACCGCTGTACTCATCATCTGCAAGTACTTGATTTGCTTGAAACTTTGCGAACACTTTTTTTGTTTTCGGATCTCTGAAAATTATGTATGAAGTCTTTGGATCAGCAGTTG
>CBFHKL010000049.1:0-3163 GCA_965656415.1 uncultured bacterium | reverse complement strand
CTCACGATTTTTCTAAATCGTACTCGAGTTTTACTTCATCAATTGGTCTAAAGAAAAACATTGGTAGTTCATCTAACTTAAGAATAAATTATTCTAGTGGTTATAGAGCTCCTAATCTATCTGAGCTTTTTGCTGACGGTGTACACCACGGTGTAGCTAGATATGATAAGGGTGATGCAAACTTAGGAGTAGAAAAGAGTAATCAATTAGATTTTGTATTTAATACTTTTTCAGAGAAAACTACTTTTGGAGTAGACTTTTTCTTCAACTCCCTTGATAATTACATATATATCAAGCCAACAGGTACTGAGATGAATGATATGCCGCTATATAATTATGTTCAAGAGGATGCAAATCTTTTTGGGTTAGAAGTTTCAATTTCAGGAAAAACAAGTGCTGATTGGTTAACTTATAATACTTCTATTGAATATTTACAAGGTAAAGTAAGAGATGGTGGTTATTTACCATTCATTTCTCCGTTAACATTCAAATTAGATTTTGATTTGGATTTCGATGAAGCTGGTAGCTATGAAATAGGGTTATTATCAAAAGCAAATCAAAATGATGTAGCAGATTTTGAAACTACTACAGAATCTTACAGTCTTGTTGATATCTCTGGATCTTATATGTTAAATATGGCAAACAATGATCTAAATTTATTTTGGTCCGTTTCAAATTTGTTTGATAAGGAATATGTTGACCATTTATCAAGGTTAAAAAACTTAAACCTTCATGCAATGGGAAGAAATATTTCTGTTGGATTGAAATATTCTTTTTAATCAAGATTAATTTACTTTTAAAAAAGGGCCATATGTGCCCTTTTTTTTTTAGTTTTGATGTGAATTTGGGGTGCTAAGGCTGAGATTATACCCATTGAACCTGACAAAGTAATTTTTGTAAGGAAAAATGATACTCACTTAACTTTTACCCCGTTAATATTATAATTATGAAAAAATTTTTATTAGCGGTGTTTCTTATTTCTAATGTTATTAGTTCACAAGAAATTATTAATGATACGCTACAAACAACAAGACAAGACTTAGATGAAGTCATCGTCAAAGGTATACGCGCTAAATTTTCATCACCAATCAGTTTTACAAACGTTGATAAACAGGATTTAAAATCTAAAAATCTTGGTCAAGATCTTCCAATTTTATTAAATTTTTTACCATCTGTTGTTACAACATCTGATGCAGGTGCTGGAATAGGTTATACTGGAATTAGGATAAGAGGAGTGAGTCCACAATCAACAAATATTACCATTAATGGAATTCCATTTAATGATCCCGAGTCAATGGGTACCTTTTGGGTTAATTTGCCAGATTTTAGCTCCTCAATTGAAAGCCTGCAAGTTCAACGAGGTGTTGGAACTTCTACAAATGGCTCCGGTGCTTTTGGAGCAAGTATTAATATTTTAACGGACATTGTTTCTGATCAACCTTATGCTGAGCTATCAAGTAGTTTTGGAAGTTATAACACCCTAAAAAATACAATTAAGTTTAGTACAGGGAAGATTAATGATTATTTTGAGTTATCTGGTAGGTTATCAAAGATTGATTCTGATGGATATGTTGATAGGGCTTATTCTGATTTAAAATCATACTTTATCCAAGGTGCTTACACAAATGGAAGTACATTAATCAAGGCTATATCATTTGGTGGACATGAAAAAACATATCAAGCATGGGATGGCTTATCTATGGATCAAGTTCTGGAAAATAGACGTCAAAATCCACTTACTTATGAAAATGAAATTGATAATTATAAGCAAGATCACTTTCAGCTGCATTGGAATGAAAAAATAAATAATTATTGGTCATTTAATTTAGGATTAAATTACACCGATGGAAGAGGTTACTTTGAACAATATAAAGAGGATGATGATATTAATACATATGGAGGAATTGTTAAATCAGATATTGACAGTAACGAAAACGAAACTGGAACGACAGACTTAATAAGAAGAAGATGGTTAGATAATAATTTTTACGTTTTAAATAGCTCAATTAATTATATCAAGGATAAGATTGACTTAACTTTAAGTAGTTCTTACAGCTCCTATGTTGGAGATCATTATGGAGAAGTAATTTGGGCTCGTAGTCTTAGTAATACTGGTGAAATAAGAGATAGGTATTATGAGGGCCTTGGTGAAAAAAAAGATTTAAGTTTTTTTGCTAAACTGCTGTATTCCATTAACAAAAAAACTGAATTATATACTGATATTCAGCTTAGAGGAGTAAAATATAATACATCCGGAATCACATCAGATTTAATCAATATGGTTTTAGATAAATCATATAATTTTTTCAATCCCAAAATTGGGTTATCCTATAAGTTGAATTCAAGTTCATTAATTTATGCTTCATACGCTAGAGCGAATAGAGAACCAAATAGAACGGATTTTGAAAGTAATTCTGAAATTAAACCTGAAAGGTTAAATGATATAGAAATTGGGTGGCGGTTTAGAAATGAAAATATTCTACTTAATCTAAATAGTTACTTTATGCTTTATGATGAGCAGCTAGTTTTGACAGGCGAAATCGATGATGTTGGGAATCCTAAAAGAACAAATAGTGGGTCAAGCTCTAGGATTGGGTTAGAAATTGAAAATTCAATAAAATTATCAGATTTATTTTCTGTGCAAACCAATATTACATTAAGTTCGAATAAGAATAAAAATATCTTTTCAATGGTTGATGGTGCATTATATAATTATGGAAAAACAAATATTTCTTTTTCCCCATCATTTATTGGTTCAAATAGTCTTAACTACAAATACTCTGAAAATTTAAGCTTTACTTTTTTATCTAAATATGTTGGTAAACAATATATGAGTAACACTGATCAGCCTAATTCAATTCTTGATAGTTACTTTGTGAATGACTTAAGTATTTCATATTCGTTAGAACCAAATAAAATTTTTGAATCTATTTCAATTAATTTATTGATAAATAATTTGCTTAATAAAGAATATATTTCAAATGGATATTATTATACATATGATGATACATGGAGTACTCCAGGTCAAATAACAACATTAGATGGAGCTGGGTATTATCCTCAAGCTACAACGAATTTTTTGACAGGATTTATTCTTAAATTTTAATTATAAACTCTCAGATTTGAACCAATTAGTTCGGTTTTATAACGAATAAGCGGATAA
>CBFHKL010000048.1:0-3308 GCA_965656415.1 uncultured bacterium | reverse complement strand
GGAGGAGCTAAAGGTATAGGTTTAGCAACTGCTCAAAGAATTCTAAATGAAGGTGGAAAAGTAATTCTTTGGGATTTCAATGAAGATGATCTTAACAAAACTGTTAATAATTTTAAAGAGCAAGGATTTGATGTTTTTTCACAAATTTGTGATGTTACAAACAAAGAGCAGGTATATGGCAATGCAAATATTATTAAAGAAAGGTTTGGTAGTTTAGATATCCTAATTAATAATGCTGGTACTGTTTATACTGGATATATGCTGGACAGAAGCGATGAAGAACTTGAAAATCTTATTAATGTAAATTTCACATCAATGATTTATACTATTCGCGCATTTATGCCAGCTATGTTAGAGAAAAACTTTGGACATATTATTAATATTTCTTCTGCATCATCAATGACGGGTGCTCCTAAGTTAGCAGTTTATGCTGCTACCAAATGGGCTGTTGCAGGATTAACAGAATCTTTAAGGCTTGAAGTTCAAAAGATGGGTAAGTCTGGTGTTAAATTTTCTTCCATTCATCCAAACTTTTTAAAGAAAGGATTATTTGAGGGAACAAAACTAAATTTATTAGGACAGTTGCTAGCCCCGGGAGTAAAAAGCCATGATGCTGTAGCAAAAGTCATAGTAAATCGTGCAATTAAACTTGGGTTTCATTCTCCAAAAGTTCCATGGATTATGAATCAGGTCGTTTTACTTAGAGCATTATTACCGAGTTCATTATTAATAAAATTTAGTAGCCTTTATGGTCTTTATGATATGATGGATAACTATAAGGGGTATAAAGACGGAAGATAATTTTACTTTACTCTTTTTTTGAATTATTATAGAATTCAATCATGAAAAACATTTTAAAAATTCAATACATAATTATTTTTTTACTCTTCTATTCCTGTTCATCTGAAACAGTTCCATCTGAACAAACAAGTAGTGAGCCAATTATAACTTTTCAAGATTCGCTGAGTTATACCATAGGAGTAAATATTGCTCAAAATCTTCCTGAAACAGAAATGAACCATAATTTATTGATTGAGGGCTTACGTGATTTTTGGGAGAATGAAGAGCCTAGGTTGGATGTACCTACTCGTTTAGAGATTTTAAGAGCGTTTACTGCTACAAATGCGGAAATTGAGCGTGAATTAATGCGTTCAATGACAGAAAAATCGAAGCAAATGTCCCGAGATAATAAAATTAAAGGTAAAGAGTTTTTAGATAATAATAAATATAATGAAGGCGTGAAGGTTTTTCAAAGAAGTCAAATTCAGTATAAAATAATTACCGAAGGAAATGGACCTATTCCTGATTTTGATGATGCTGTAGTGGTTCATTATAATGGATACCTTGTTGATGGTCAAAAATTTGATAGTAGTTACGACAGAGGGGAGCCTGCTACATTTTCTTTGAATGGTATAATACCAGGATGGCAACAGATTTTACAGAAAATGCCTGTTGGTTCTAAATGGCAAGTATTCATTCCTGAACATTTAGGGTATGGTATGAGTGGCGTATACAAAGATGCTAAAAAAGGAGAATACATCATTCCTCCATCTTCAACTCTAATTTTTGATATTGAATTAATAAGCATTGTTGAATAATACATGCAGTTATTCAGATCTCTCTTTTTCTTATTTTTCATATTGACTATTGGATGTAGTTCTAAAACTGATGTAATTACTTTAAAAAATCCTATGTTTGTCACAGAATCAGTAATGGATGCTGGAATGGATAGTATTGGTTTTTTAATGAGAAAACATGTTATTGTTGTCACTGTTAAAGATAAGAATGAGTTGCATGTATATAATGCAATGAATGGAGAACTGAAAAAATCTATAAAACGTGAAAATGCATTTCCTAATGGAATTACTACAATTAATGATCAGTTTGTATTGGTTACAGAAAGAAATAATAAGCAGGTCGCAGTATTTAATTCATCAATGGAGTTTTTAGGTTCGTTTGGTAATAATGAGTTGCGTAGTCCATATGGAATTACATTTTACAAACAAGATAATAGCTCTTATAAAGTTTTAGTAACAGATAGTTATGAATATAATAATCCTAGAGAAGACAGAATTCTTACTTGGGATTTTAGCATTGAGAATGAAAGCTTTAATGTTAGCGAAGCTAGCGTTTTGGGAAATCCTACATTGTATCAGGTAGAAAGTATTCAAGCTGATAAGCACTACAATACATTGCTAGTGGCAGAAGAAATGGAAGAGCACCATAAGGTGATGGTATTAGATTTAATGACTGGTGAAGTTCTTAAGGAAGATTTAGGTGATTTTAATAGAGGTAATGATCCTGAAGGTATAGCCCTAGTAATAAATAAAGATCATCAAGGATACTGGATTTGTACTGAACAAAGTAAAACAGATAACCGCTTTCATTTATATGATCGTAAAACGTTAGAAAATTTTGCTACCATGTACCTAGATAATGTTTCTTATACTGATGGAATTGCGACAGCTTATATGCACGGAAAATGGTTTTTATATGCAGTTGATAATGATGCGAGAGTTGCAGCATTCGAATTACCAGAAATCAATTAGAAATCTTTGTTTATTTATTTAGATTTATTTAAATGTATAATTCATTGTAGATAATCATGCTTTATTACTTACTATATTTAATCATTCTTCTTTACGCGATATATTTTTTTAGAAATTCAATTATTATAAATATCTATAAACTACCAATTATAAGAAAGTCATGGCAGCTTCCTGATATGGATGCAGGTAGTGTTACCTTAAAAAATAATGATAAGCCAGTGGTCGTTTGTTGTGGGGATAGTATTACTCATGGACATATTGGATATAATTGGGTTGGCTCTTTAAGAGAGCAGGATTCTTCTAAGGTGTATATTAATGCTGGTATCAATGCTGATCTCACTTGGAACTTAAATCAGAGAGTAGATGAGATCATAAAACATAATCCTGATTACATCACTATATTAATTGGAACCAATGATGCGATTGGAAGTCAGCCTGTAAAATTAATTCAAGACTACTATATTCAGACAAAAAACCTTCCTAAAACTCCTTCAATAGAGTGGTTTGAAGAGCAGATTGAAATTTTTATAAAAAAAATAAAAGAAAATACTTCAGCTAAAATTGCAATTACTACACTTCCATGGCTTGGAGAGCAAGAGCATGCTTCCATTATTGATGTAGTTAAGAGACATAATAATATTATTAAAGAAATAGCCATAAAATATGATTTAACAATTCTTGATTTATTTTCAAAATTTAGCAAACAAATAAATTCTAATTATAGCGTTCCATATACTACTTCTGAATTAAGGAGATTAC
>CBFHKL010000047.1:0-3524 GCA_965656415.1 uncultured bacterium | reverse complement strand
TTCTTTAGGCTCTTCAGCTGGTGCTTCTTCTGCTTTTACTTCTTCAGCAGGAGCTTCTTCTTTAGGCTCTTCAGCTGGTGCTTCTTCTGCTTTTACTTCTTCAGCAGGAGTTTCTTCTTTAGGCTCTTCAGCTGGTGCTTCTTCTGCTTTTACTTCTTCAGCAGGAGTTTCTTCTTTAGGCTCTTCAGCTGGTGCTTCTTCTGCTTTTACTTCTTCAGCAGGAGTTTCTTCTTTAGGCTCTTCAGCTGACGGTTCACCAAAAGATAAAACTTGTTTTGACTCTTCTTCCATTCGTTTTAAAGCTTGATCAAGATTTTCATTTTCTTCTAACCTGACCATATTTTCTAAAAACTTAATATGACCTGAGTCTTCGGATACAGTAGACTTTATATGTTTAATATGTTTAAAGTTACTTTCTTGCTTACTAAGCTTTGATGTAAATGTTTGTTTTTTTGCCATAACTGACTGTGAAGTTAATGTAGGATTTTAAAAACTCAAATATTTTATTAATTATTTATTCCTGTTCTTTGGATTCAGCTAAATCTCTCATATCAACTACAGAGTCATGCTCATCAACTATTTCCTGTCCAAGAATAGTTTCTATTGCATCCTCTAAAGTAATTAGACCAGTTAGGATATTGTTATCATCTTTTACTAAAGCCATATGATCACGATTTTTTATAAACAGCTCTAAAACTTTATCGATTGGGTCATTTTCATTTACTAGAGGGACTTCCTGTGAAATCTCATGCATTCTAGTACTAAATTGATCTTCGGCTTTACGATTAATAATTTCATATCGATTAACCATACCCTTAATATTGTCCAAATTACCATCAAAAATAGGGATTCTTGTAAAATCTAATGTCTCATGCTCCTCAAGCACTTGACCAACCGTAAAATCGCTTTTTAACGCAAATATCACTGAGCGAGGAGTCATGATATCTTTAACCTTCACATCTTTAAGCTTCAAAGTGTTTTCAATTATATCCGTTTCTTGTTCTTCAAGAACACCTTCATCTTCACCCATTTCTGCCATAGCAATTACTTCTTCTCTAGTAACAGTGGCTTCATCTTCTCCAAAATTTGAAATGTATTCTGCTAGCAATACTAATGGATATGTAAAAAATATTAAAACTTCTATGATTAAAGTTGTATTACCAATTAATCCTCTCCAATAAACACTCCCAATCGTTTTTGGGATAATTTCAGAAAAAACTAATATCAATAAAGTCAAAATTCCTGACGCAATTGCAACAGAGCTCTCTCCATATAACTCTAAAGTTTGTGCTCCCACTCCTGCAGCACCTAAAGTGTGAGCAAATGTATTAAGAGTTAAAATTGCAGCAAGCGGACGATTTATATTATCCTTAAAACGTTCTAGGCGCTCTCCTTGAGAATTATTTTCCTTAGATAGAATAGATGAATATGATGCAGGTGTTGAGAGCAATACTGCCTCTAATAGTGAACATAAAAAAGATAAAAATAATGCTAAAAAGAAGTATGCTAAAAGTAGTGTCATTTATCGAAAATCCGTCTTGCTATAATATCAAGAACATAAAAATGAATAATTGCAAAAATCTCAAAACCAATGATGTGATACGGATCTTGCAAAACTAATGGATTGTCTGCAATAGGTGCCTTTGCTAAGTACATATAATTAGCACCGTTTCCAATAATTGAATTAGCCTGTGATACAAGAACTACTAAAAGTTGCAAATAAATAAAGCTTGTCCACCATGCATTATGACGCAATCTTTGATCATAATACATCATCAACCAAGCTGGAATAATAAGTAACATGGAATGTCCAACATAATAATCAAAAATGTTCCATGCAGAAGTCCCTCCTGTAAATTCAGGAGTTAAGATAGAATGAATAAAGCCTACAATACCAAAAAAATAGAGGAACTCAAATAATATTTGCTTACGATAAAAAACAACTACGCCGGCTAGAATACCAGATATTGAACATAATTGTAATGGTAAATTAGTAGCCATGATATAATTATCAGAAAAAATAAGACTCAATTGAGAAACAAGTTTAACTGCTAATTGATAAAAACCCATACCATAAAGCATAAAATCACGTTGTTTAGGAGAAAGCTTTTTACCAATAAATAGCATAAATGGAACGAAAACTAAGGCAAACAATATTCCATTCCACCAAAATTGCCCTCCTATTTCAGGTGACCAGTGTGCTACAGCTGTCTTATCCATTAATAAATTACTCCTTACTTTGCAAAGATCTGATTATCGTCATTAAATGCTTTAAATTCAAGAGCATTTCCTGAAGGATCCATAAAAAACATAGTAGCTTGCTCTCCAGGCTCACCCACAAAACGAATTTTTGGCTCAATAATAAATTGAATTTTCTTATCTAATAAATGATTTTTTAACTCTTTCCATTGTGTCATTGTCAATACTACCCCAAAATGAGAAGCAGGCACATCATCTCCATCCACCGCATTGGAAGCGGGATGATCGTTTTTATCAACTAAATGAGCTACCACTTGATGACCAAACATATTAAAGTCAATCCACGCATCTGAAGATCTTCCAACTTCACATTTTAATACATCTACGTAGAAGGATTTTGTCGATTTTAAATCTGTAACCGGAAAGGCTAAATGGAAAGGTCTCATTACAACAATATTACCAAATTGCTCATATCAATCCAAGCATTATATGTATATAATAAGGTTTAAATCTATACATAAAGTATTACTTTAATATTATTCTTTAAACTAAACATTATCAGCAAATAAAATAATTTCTTTAACAAATTTATCATTATATTTATCAGCTGTTATAATATCATTATGCCCACTTCCATGATAAATATTATGTGATGCATTCAGCTTTTTTACCAAATACATAAATGCTCTTTTTGGAGTAGTTTTATCCTTACTTCCGAATACTGAAAGTACATTATCAGGACCACTAAAATGAATACGATCTAAATGCGAATTCCATATCTTTTTTGAATTAAAATGTTCCATTAAAAATGTACGATTTTCGCGTACTTTATGTTTTGATAAATTCAGCTTTACATAATCTGGTGTATCATCAGTAAAAAAAAGTGATTTAGTTAGCCATTTAGGTAATTTTCCACTGAAAAGCATTCTCATACCTATTTTCTTAATAAATTTTGATAAACGATTGATTTGCATCTGCTGCATAGCCTTCATAGCTACCCTTTTTGGTGCAAGACCTGTATTTACAATAATTAGCTTATGAATTGCGTCTCCAAGTTGCTGAGCAACAAAAATTGCAAATAACCCACCTAAACTATGCCCTACTAATACAAAATTTCTTTCTGGATGTTTACTCATAATTTCTCTAACGGACTCTATTGAGGATTCAAATGCATTGTTTAACGAAGTAAAGTCCAAATCTACTAAAGAATAGTGTACAGATTTTTGTTCGAGCTTTGGTACTATAGTATCCCAGAAATGAGAGCGAATTCCTACGCCATGAAAGAAAATAAAGTGATTCATAAGATTTGTGCCCGGGGCCGGACT
>CBFHKL010000046.1:0-3544 GCA_965656415.1 uncultured bacterium | reverse complement strand
CTAAGCTTCACCTAGAAATCCGATCAAATCTTTTTCTTCTACAATCCTAATATTTAGATCTTGAGCTTTTGATAATTTTGATCCTGGATTTTCACCAACTATAACTGCATCAGTTTTAGAAGAAACTGAAGAAGTAACAGTAGCTCCTAAATTTTCCAACCTAAGCTTAAGATCGCTTCGCGATAAACTTTCGAAAGATCCTGTTATAACTATTTTTTGATTTAGCATTCTCATTGTACTAGTATCATAAGTGGTAGGTATAATCTTAACACCTAACTTTAAGCAGCTTTCAATGATACTTTTATTATTATCATTTTTAAAATAATCTTCCATGGCTATAGCGACCGTTTCACCAATTCCATCTATTTCTTTCATTTCTTCAATCTTTAACTCGGTTAATTTTTCTAGAGATGAATTACAGTATCTATCTATTACCTTTGATATGTGTTGTCCCACATTAGGGATTCCAAGTCCAAATAAAAATCTTGGAAATGTTGTCTTTTTAGACTGATTAATTGAATCGATAAGATTCATAGCAGATTTATCTTTAAAACGATCTAAATCAATTAAATCTTCATATTTAATTTTATATATATCATCAAAGCTTTGTAATAAATCTGCCTCCAATAACTGTTTAACAATTTGAGGTCCCATACCTTCTATATTCATTGCATTCTTTGAACAAAAATGCTCAAGCATTCCCATCACTCTTGACTTACAATTAGGATTAATACATCTATAAGCTGCCTCTCCATCAACACGCTCAATTTTACATTCTGGATCTGGCCAATTAAAATCACTAATTGAAAATTTTTGTGTATTTTTTGGTCTTTTTTCCTTGAGGACTTGAGTGATTTTAGGTATCACATCTCCAGATCTTTCAATTAATACAAAATCATTAATCCTGATATCTTTCCTATCAATTTCATCTTGGTTGTGAAGTGTAGCACTAGATATCATTACCCCTGATAAATCCACTTCTTTTATTTTTGCAACAGGTGTAATTACACCTGTTCTACCAACCTGCAGATCTATCCCAATTATCTGTGACTCTGCTTGTTTAGCTTTAAATTTTGCTGCAATAGCCCATCTTGGAGAACGAGATCTTAATCCTAGTCTATTTCTTTTTTTATAATTATTTACCTTTATTACTGAACCATCAATTTCATAATCTATATGATTACGATTTGATTCTAAAGTTTGATGGTAAGAAACCATTTCTTTTGCAGTCAAAATTTTCTTTGAAAGTGGGTTCACAGGCAATCCGATTAATTTTAGATATTTTAGCATTTCAACCTGATTATTGAATTCAATATCTTTGCTTCCTCCAATTTCATAACAAAAAATTGAAAGATTTCTTGAAGCAGTAATATTTGGGTCCAGCTGTCTTACGCTTCCGGCTGCTGCATTTCTAGCATTTGCAAAAATCTTTTCACCTGATGCTTCTCGAGTTTTATTTAAATCATTGAAGTCTGAAATGTTCATAAAGATTTCACCTCTGACTTCCATAAAATATGGTGGATTTTCTAATTCTCTCAACTGTAATGGAACAGCATTGATAGTTTTAACATTATGTGTGATATCTTCTCCTTTAAATCCATCTCCTCTAGTTAAAGCTCTTTTCAATATACCTTTTTCATATATTAAAGATACACCTAGTCCATCAATTTTTGGCTCAGCTACAAAATCAACCTCAGAATTATTAAGCCATTTTATTATACGCTTGTAAAAATCGTATATTTCTTCATCATTAATTGCATTGGATAGAGAAAGCATAGGAACAGAGTGTTCATAGCTCTGAAAACCGCTACTTACTGGATGACCAACTCTTTGTGTAGGTGATAATTGAGTAATTAATGAAGGGTGTTCATTCTCAAGTTTTTCAAGCTTTCTAAAAAGATTATCATACTCTTTATCTGACAACTTAGGGTCATCAAGCACATAATAATCATAATTATGATTATTGATTTCTGCTATTAAGCCGTCTATTATTTTTTTAATCTTTTTTTCCATAAAAATCCTGCAAAAACTAATAAAATTATTAGCAAAAATAGTTGCAATGCTAAGTTATTAATAACTATTGAATGTGCATACATATTGAAATGATTTGTTGCTATATCATTAAAATTAAACTCCCAGTATACAGTATTATCAAGTGCGCTAATTAATGTAGCGTTTGTATTTCTTAGATTCCCTGGTATAACAACACTAAAAGTGAAACTGTCTAACATTAAATTCGTATTTTTTTCAAACTCTTTTTCTAAATCATCGATAATTAGTGTCATCTCTGTAAAAAAGCTATTTGACAACCGTCGAGACATTGGTGATAAGGCTTCAATAAATATTTCAGATGATTTTCTACTAAATTCTTTCTCATAGTCTTTTTCTTTGACGTATGAGATATATGTATCAATTTGATTATTTATTCTATCAACTGTCATTTGATCAATCATATTTTTATCTCTGTATAATTTTATACTCTCATAAAAAATATACCTCTTAGCAGGAACCAGCCATGACAAATCATCTTCATTGATATTTAAAAAGTTTACTATCTCTGGATATTTTAAATCAATTTCTAGATTTTTTATGTTCGATTGAAATATATAAGAATCCCAAAACAAATATGAATTTTTTGAGACATTTATATCATATTGTAAGCTAGATGTATTAGAAAAAGTTAGTTTGGTCTTTGTAGGGGTCGATAAAATAGTTTCTTTTTCCCAAACATCATCTCCTAAATTTTCACTTTTTTTGCTCAAGGAGGTTAACCATATATATTTGTCATCACTTTTTGGGTGTGTAAAGTCACTATCTAATAAATCATTCTTATGACCTATTGAAGTATATTTTGCTGAAAAACTACCATTATCAAAGATTGCTATGTGAACTAAGTTTTCAACGCATGAGACTAAGAAAAACAATAGAAAAAATACAATTTTTCTAGACATTATGAAATTATTTGAAATTCTTTAGAGGTTTTATTGAGGATTTCAGCTCCATTTTTTGTAACAATGATATCATCTTCGATTCTAACGCCACCAATATCAGGAACATATATCCCAGGCTCAACAGTCATCACACAGTTTTCTTCAAGAATGTCTTCGCTTACTTTACTAAATCGGGGATTTTCATGGATCTCCAATCCTAAGGAATGACCTAAGCCATGATCGAAAAATTTACCGTAGCCTGCTTGAGTTATGTGATTTCTTGCAATTGAATCAATAGACTTACAAGATATACCAGCTTTAATTCCTTCAATGCTTTTAACTTGAGCATTTAATACAATGTCATAGATTGATTTTTGCTCTTCTGAAAAACCTTTGGTAGCAAAAGACCTGGTCATATCTGCATGATACCCAGCAAACTTTGCACCCGAGTCAATAACTAGCAGCTCTCCTGGACCAATCTTTCTATCAGTAGGCTTATGATGTGGCTTTGCAGAATTTGGTCCTGTGCCGACTATAGCTGCAAATGCGTCTGAATCTGAATCGCCGTATTTTCTGTAAAGAAATGATAGTTGATTAGCTATTATTTTTTCCTC
>CBFHKL010000045.1:0-3741 GCA_965656415.1 uncultured bacterium | reverse complement strand
TGTCTTCCAAGCCTCCCAACCATGCCCCATTGCTAAAAATTGAATAGATGAAACAATAATTCTATGATCTACTTCTGTAGCCATCTTTTGCTCTAACCAATTCCACTGCACATCACCGAGCATACTCGTCGATGTATCTGTTTGAGGAAGATAACGTTCTTTTCCAGCAGCTCCCCTTTCATCTGTAGGGAGTAAAGCATCTCTAAAATATCTTGTATCTAAAAACAACATTTGGACTTCAATTCCATCAATATTTTCAATCCATTCAAAATATAAACCAGGTCTTGTTCTTCTTATATCATCTTCTGGTATGTTCCAAAAATCTAAGAATAATTGTTCAGCATCTTCTTTATATGCATATTCTTTTCCAGCATCATTTAAACCGTAGTCATGATCATCCCAAATAGCTTCAAATGGAAAATTAAAATTGAAACTATCGAAATTTTGACGCTGTTTGTCATATGCTTCTCTTAATTCAAGCAAATCTTCGCGTTCAGAGTCTCCGTAGACATTATCACCTAACATGAGAAATAAATCATAGTTTTCTGCTTTAATGGTATTGAAAATAGGCATGGAACGCTCTTGAGTTAAACATGAACCAAAACCAATACTATACACATTGGGATTTTTAATGGTTTCAATTTGTTGATTTTCTTCGCATGAAATGAGTAGAAAAAGTGCAATAAAAATTATTTGTTTCATTTTGACATCCTTTGATTTGAAAAAAAATTAAATCTTATTTTTTAATTACGCAATGAAGTAAATATTTGTTATTATCAATAATGTTCAAAAAACTATTTATTGTTACTATAATTTTGATCAATGGGCTTTTTTCCCAATCGTTGCCTAAAAAATCAGAGTTTGATAGTAGCTGGAGCAATCCTAGTAAACGTCCTGACCACATTCTTTTAAATTTTTCAGATGATCCAGCTACTACTGTTAGTGTAACTTGGAGAACTAGTAGAGAAATTAATAAAGGTTTTGGAGAGATAGCTGTTGCCAAGGCAGATCCAAAATTTGTACTCAAATCAGATAGGTTTATTGCTAAAACTTCTAATTTGAAATATTCAAATGTTGTAAATCATTATAAGAATTCAAAAAAATCTTTTAACACTTTAAATCATAACTATCATTCAGTTACTTTTACCGGCTTAGAACCAAATACAACCTATGCATATCGTGTTGGCGATGGCAAACATTGGAGTGAATGGATTCAGTTTACTACTGCTCATAGAACCAATGAACCTTTTTCATTTTTATATGTAGGTGACGCTCAAAACTACATTTATGATTTATGGTCCAGACTTATTAGAGAAAGCTATAAAAAAGCACCCAATGCAAGTTTTATCATTCATGCTGGCGATTTAATTGATGATGCACACAATGAAGAAGAATGGCATGAGTGGTTTGCTGCTGGTGGATGGATTCATCGATCGCTTCCCTCTTTAGCTGTTCCTGGAAATCATGAATATAGACCATTATACCAAAAAGATATATCAACAAGAAAGAGAACATTATCTATACAGTGGCAACATCAATTTACCCTACCTAATAATGGGTTAGATGAACTGCTTGAGACGCATTATTTTCTGGATTATCAAGGGGTGCGCTTCATTGGATTAAACAGCAATGAAAAGGTCAAAGAACAAACGGAATGGTTAGAAACAGTTTTGAAAAACAATCCTCATAAATGGGTTGTAGTCTTCTTACATCATCCCATTTACTCTGCTTCAACCAAGAGAGATAATCCTGATCGAAGAAATTTATTAAAACCTTTATTTGATAAATACGGTGTTGATATAGTTCTTCAAGGACACGATCATTCTTACGCAAGGGGATCAGCCTCACTTTATGAACAAAATATATTAAGTGGCACTAATATGCAAGACGCAACGGGTACGGTTTATGTGGTATCAGTAAGTGGATCAAAACAATATGAGGTAAAACCAAACTGGAATCAATATGATGCTGTAAGAGATAAAGCTGGAGAAAATAAACAACTCTTTCAAGTAATATCAGTTGATGGAAATATACTTAGCTATAAATCATATACTGCTGTTGGTGATTTATTTGATTCGTTTGATTTAATAAAGAATGAAAATGGAATAAATAGCCTTAGAAATAATTAATGGCAACATTCAGCACATAATTTTTGATTTTTAAAATGTCCAAAAGAAACAATACTTGCACCTAAAAGTGTAAGGATAGTCTCTCCATTTTCACCAAAATAATCATGTCCAAAAAAGGCTGCAATTAAAAGGGTAGCTATTCCAAAGATTCCATATAAATAAACATTGTATTTACCATGCATCTTACATCCAAGTGATAATGCTATAATACTTGTGGGGATAACAAAGTAAAGCAATGTTTTATGAAAATCTTCTGATCCTAAAAATGTAGTGGATATTGCTGGTAAAAAAATGACAGCAATAGGTAATAAAAGACAATGCAATGCACATACAACTGAAAAACCAATTGCAATGTTATCTAAATTAATATTTAAAGCGTTTTTCACGTGAATATAATATCTAATTCTTAAGATTTTGTAAAGCGTTTATTTAAAAATTTCTTTGATAGCTTGAATAACTTCTGTTGGGGTCTCCTCTTGAACAAAATGTCCTGCTTGAGTTTTTACCACCTTTGCCTGAGGTAGTAATCTAGAAGTTCGTCTTCTTAGCTTCCACATTACAGGATCATTCATACCCCAAACAATTTGTGCAGGACCATTATATGAACCAAGATATGTCTCAATTTCTTGCTCAAGTGGTACGCTTGGATGATGCATACTGTTTGGAACCATTCTAGCTAATGCTAATGGACCACAATTGTCTTTAAACTTTTTTAAAGGATATTTATATGCTTTCATTGTTTGTGAATCAAATGATCCAGGTACACTTGCAAAACGATTTAAGAATGATAGCGGAAAATTTAACCCTCTAAACAAAAAACTACTAATAAGCGGTACTTGTGAAAGACTGTGAAACCAAGTAGGCTTAAATCCATCTTTTGGAGCAGTTATTGCTGTGTTCATCACTACTAAGCCATCAATTTTTTTTCCTGCTTTCATTGCGCCTGCTATTCCAATCATACCTCCCCAATCATGAACAACAAGACCAATTTTTTCCTCTTTGATAGTTGAAAAGAATTTCGCCATCCATTTACTATGAGCTTCTAGGGAATGTTCATGTAGTTTTATTTTTTCGGAGAATCCAAAACCAATTAAATCAGGAATAATATATTTATGATTGTCATCGAGTCCATCTAATACTTTTTTGTATAAATATCCCCACATAGGATTTCCATGCACCATCACAATAGGCTTTCCTACGCCTTTTTCCATAATATGCATTTGTTTGCCAACATTTATCCATGAATGATTGTACGGAAGTTTTTTAAGAAGCCAATTTGGGATTTTAGTTATTTTTTGCATTTTAACATGCATGCTCTTCCAAAAAACATTGATGCAATTAAAATAATAAATGCAAATGCAGGGAAATATTTTATTTCAAAATTTTCGTTAATAATGACTAACGCAATACAAGTAAAAACTATGGCAAGAAATGGTATAAATTTTTTCATAGGAAAATATACAAAAAATTATTTGAGAATGTGTGTGCCTTTTATATATCTAACCTACCCCGCCTTGTTTTTGATTTAGGTTGAGAATTTTTGGTTGAAAATTTGAGATTGAAAATAAGAGTAAGGCTAATGGGTGTGATAATTTTCACCATCATGACTATG
>CBFHKL010000044.1:0-3777 GCA_965656415.1 uncultured bacterium | reverse complement strand
ATGTGCCCAGTTTGCTGTCATAAAATCAACTGTTTCTACTGCTCGCAAGGCCAAAACATCTTCATATCTTCTTTCATCTCCAACAACACCAACTGATTTAACTGGAAGATAAACAACAAATGCTTGACTCAATGAGTCGTACAGGTTATCAGCTTTAAGCTCATCAATAAAAATTTTATCTGCTTTTTGTAAAATATCAATTCTTTCATTATTGATTTCTCCCATAATTCTAATACCTAGACCAGGGCCTGGAAATGGATGTCTCAAAAGAATATGCTCAGGAGTATTCAACTCAGCACCAATTTTTCTAACCTCATCCTTAAAAAGCTCTCTGATAGGCTCTAATAACTTTAAGTTCATTCTCTCCGGCAAACCGCCAACATTATGGTGTGATTTAATTACACTTGAATTGTGATCATCTGAAGAAGATTCTATTACGTCAGGGTAGATAGTTCCTTGAGCTAACCAATCAACATCCTTTATTTTATTAGCTTCACTTTCAAAAACATCAATAAAAGTATTTCCAATAATTTTTCTTTTTTGCTCAGGATCAGTTATACCAGAAAGCTTTGAAAGAAATAATTCAGAAGCGTCGACTAATCGTATATCAATATCTAAAGCCTTAAAGGTTGACATTACCTCCTCTACTTCTCCCAACCTTAGTAAGCCATGATCTACAAAGATACAAACTAAATTATTATTTATTGCTCTATGTAATAGCATTGCAACAACCGATGAATCAACGCCTCCAGAAAGTCCTAATAAAACTTTCTCATTTTTTACTTTTTGCTGAACGTCACTTATCATAGAATTGATAATATCAGATGTAGACCAATTTTTTTTACATTTACAAACTTCAAAAATGAAGTTTGTTAGAATCTTTTCTCCTTGATTAGTATGAGTTACTTCTGGATGAAATTGTAAGCCAAAAATATTTAGATCTTTATTTTGAAATCCAGCTATATCACAATCTTTTGAAGATGCAATAGTTTCAAAGTTTTCAGGAAGACCATCAACTTGATCACCATGACTCATCCATACATCAAGATTATTTGAATCAAAACTAATATCATTAAATAAAACGGATTGTTTAACATTTGAAATTTTAGCATGCCCAAATTCTCTTATATCAGAATTAATAACTGAACCTCCAAGTTCATTAGCAATAGTTTGCATGCCATAACAAATTCCCAAGATTGGAATCTTTGATTTTAATAAAAATTTATCAACTTTTTGTGAAGAACTTATGGTTACTGTTTCAGGTCCGCCTGAAAGTATAATACCAGATGGATTCATCTCAATTATTTTATCAGTAGATATTGAGGATGGTTTCACCTCAGAAAAAACGCCAATCTCTCTAACTCTACGCGCAATAAGTTGTGTATATTGAGAGCCAAAATCTAAAATTAGGATTTTATCTTTATTTATCATGCAAGAACATTCATCACTTTTGAAATACTATTTTTAAGGTTCTTTCTATCAACAACAAAATCAATAAAACCTTTATCTTTTAAAAATTCAGACGTTTGAAAATGCTCAGGTAGTTCCTGGTTTGTAGTTTGCTTTATAACTCTTTGACCAGCAAAACCAATTAGCGCCTTTGGTTCAGCAATTGTAACATCTGCTTGCATTCCAAAACTAGCGGTTACACCACCAGTGGTTGGATAAGTTAATATAGAAATATATAAACCACCTTTTTTAGAAAATTTAGCCAGATGTGTACTAATTTTTGATAATTGCATTAAAGACAAAGCTCCTTCTTGCATCCTAGCACCTCCAGATTGACAAAGAATGATGATTGGACAATTTTTTTCGCTTGCTAGATTAATAGCTTTTGAAATTTTCTCTCCAACCGCACTTCCCATACTCCCACCAATGAACTTAAAATTCATAACACATAAGACAACTTTTCTTTTTTCTATTTCTCCCAAAAAACAATCAACGGCTTCTATATCTTGAGGAACCTTTTCAAGAATCTCTTCATACGATTTATTAGCTTTAAATCCGAGCATATCAATAGAAGAAATATTAGAAAAAAGACTATCTGATTTTTCATCTAAAAGTATCTCTTGATATTTATCGCTTGTAATTGGAAAATGAAAGTTACAATGATGGCAAATAAAATTATTAGCTTCTAGTTCAGGAATGTAGAGGATTTCTCCGCAGTTTGGACATTTGATCCATAAGTCACTAGGTAAATCTTTCTTAGGATTTTTATTTATATTCTTCTTTTTTCTAGTAAACCAGCTCATCTTATTTCACTTCAAAATTTCCAACGTATTCAGGAACTAAATTGTCTAAAGATTTTGTTTTTAACAACTTAAAATTCTTTTGTGCAATTTTTATAATATTTTTAACACTAAGCTTTTTGAATTTAATTTTTAGATTTTGCGATTCTAGCTCTTCAAAAACATTTAAAGGACCATTAAAAAATATATTTTGAGATAATTTTAAAACATCTTCCTTTAAAATAGATTTAGGCTCATTAGACTTTTCTAAATTTCCATCAACCAATAAGTAATCACATATATAAAAAGTCTTTCCATGTGAATAGATAAGTGTTGATAATTTTTGAATATTTCGATTTTCAATAATAGAATCAAAAGTTGAAACCGGAATAATTGGTATATCTAAAGCCATGGCAATTCCTTTTGCGTAGCTCATACCAACCCGCAAACCTGTAAAAGAGCCAGGGCCTGCTGATATACAAATTGCATCTAAATCTTCAAAGTTTAATTGCGCTTCTTTTATTAATTTTTTTGACAATAAGGGTAAACTATTTGCAGTGTCATTAATTTTTTCAGAGTGGAGTTCAGTAAATTTTTTTCCTTTCATTAAACCTACTGAAAGCTTTTTACTTGATGATTCTATACCTAAAAGATTCATCTATAGACCTCTATAGTTCTACTATTTTTATCATTATTTTCTCTGAAAAAAATTTTGATTTTTTGATCGATATCAAAGCTTTCAATAAGCTCAGGCCATTCAATTATACATATTCCATTATTATCAGAAAGATATTCAATACCACCAATTTCTAGAAATTCAGACACTGACTTTAATCTATATAAATCGAAGTGGTAAATAAACTTATTTGAATCTGAATATTCATTCAAAATAGGATAAGTTGGCGACTGTACATTATTGGAAAATCCTAAACCGGCAGCAAAACCTTTTGTAAACGTGGTTTTACCTGATCCTAAATCCCCAACCATAAAAATAACTGAACCATAAGGAATAGTAGTAGACAAATCTTTAGCAAACTGAATGGTATCTTCAGGACAATTAGATATCAATGTTGTGATGAGTTTTTGCATAAAAATAATATACAAATATATAAAAAAAATAAATACCGGCAATGTCCTACTCTCCCGCACTAGTTTCCCGTGAAGTACCATCGGCGCTATAGAGCTTAACTTCCGTGTTCGAGATGGGAACGGGTGTGGCCTCTATGCTATTGTCACCGGTAAGATTTATGGAAATTAACAACGAACGATTCAATCAATTAAAACACAAGTCATAAAAAACTACTGCAAAAGCCTTCGAAAAATTAGTACTACTTGGCTGAATACATTGCTGTACTTACACCTATAGCCTATCAACGTCGTCATCTCCAACGATTCTTATTATCTTACGATATGAGAAATCTTATCTTAGGATGGGCTTCGTGCTTATATGCTTTCAGCGCTTATCCCTTCCAAACGTAGCTACCCAGCAATGCATCTGATGATACAACTGGTAAACCAGAGGTTTGTCCACTTCGGTCCTCTCGTACTA
>CBFHKL010000043.1:0-4035 GCA_965656415.1 uncultured bacterium | reverse complement strand
TTATTGACAACTCAAAATAGAAATTTTTACTAGGATTTTCATCTGCAAAGATTAATTGAGTTGATATTAAAAAAATAGCAAATAAGCTAAAAATAAATTTTTTCATAATTTTCTCCTTATTTTAATTACCAGAGCAAAATTATATTTTAAATATTAGGATTATGTTTGAATCTAGTTGAGAATAGATTAAAAATTAATTAAATGGATAAAAATATAAGTGAGCAGGTTGGTTTGTAGCGCCAATTGTATATTATTTTATTATTTTGAAATGTCAATCAAAGCTAAGATAAGAAATGAAAAACGATATGAAAGATCGATTCTTTCTGATGCGCATATAGCTAGATTATCTGATAATTTTCTATCTCAATGGATTAAATTTTCGAAAGAATTATCGTATAAATCAATCGCAATATATTATCCGTTTGATAATGAAGCTTCAACGCTTGAAATAATAAATTATCTTCATTCAAAAAATAAGGAAGTACTACTACCTGTTATTGAAAATAACTCAAAAACACTGTTTTTTGCTAAAAACGGTATCCAATCTGAGCTTATAAAAAACAATTTTGGAATTTTTGAACCAAAAAATAAAGAGTTTGTAGACATTGAAGAAATTGATATAGCATTAATACCTTGCGTAGCTTTTAATGACAAATTATTTCGTTTAGGAATGGGTGGCGGTTTTTACGATAGAACTTTTTCAAAAAAATCATCAACTATTTTGATTGGTATGGCATATAGTTTTCAATATGAAAATGAGTCATTTCAAGAAAAACATGATATAAAGATGGATTATGTTATAACACAAAAAGGTGTATTAAAATAATTAAAATGGTTTTGAAGCTTGATATATATTTACAATACCTAATGATAAATATTTTATTTTAATATTTTCGAAACCTGCTTTTTCTAAAATTAATTGAAATTCTTTTCCATGCGGAAAATGTTCAGCTGAGGTTGAAAGATATTGGTAAGCTTGTTGATTTTTTGCAATCATTCTTCCCAATATAGGAACAATGATTTTTGTATATAAAAAATATCCTAATCGAAATATAAAAAATGAAGGTATAGCAGTTTCAAGGATGATTAATTTTTTTCCAGGTTTTAAAACACGTTTAATCTCACGTAACCCTTGATCCAAATCTTCAAAATTTCTCACACCAAAACCTACTGTTGCAGCATCAAAAGTATTATCTTCAAAACTCATATTTTCTGCATCCTCTAATTTGAATTTTATATTCGGGATTTCTGTTGTTTTTTTATTTGCTATGTCTAACATCATCGATGCATTGTCTACTCCAATGACTTCCACATCATCATTTGTGAAACACAATGCTATATCTCCAGTTCCTGTTGCTATATCTATTATTTTACTTGGCTTATCTTTCATAGAAAGCTTATATACTATTTTTCTCCAATTTTTATCCATATTTAATGTCATCATCTTATTGATTTGATCATATCTTGATGATATATCATTAAACATATCTTTTATTTGAATTTTTTTCGAATCTTGTTTTGATTTATCAGGTTTAATCATTTGAAAAGATAAAAAAAAGGGCTAATGATTTACCAGCCCTTTTTTTTATTATTTTAAAGATATTAGACTATTTATTTGCAGGAGTAAAACCTCTAAATAATCCCCAATCTTCATGCATCACAGTTGCTGGCATCCAGTACTCATTTAATCTTTTTCTTTCGCTTTCTGTCATAGCTTTTTCTGCAAGTGCACCATTATCCATTCCAGCACTATCAACATCCTCCATAGAAACATATTCAGAAACATAAACTAGTGGATAATATCCACCTTCAAGTTTTCCACTCCAAAGATGAGTTAAAACTTTCTGACTTAATATTTTTGGATTTTTTCCGATCACTTCTTTCTGGAATTTCTTCATTAATCTATATCGCTCATCAGCAGATCCGTTTTCAACCATATTTAATGGTTTCCAATATCTCACATTTACTGATACAAAAGTATTTTTTGGGTATCCTCCGCTTAATACTTTTTCTAACTGCGTATGATTCTCTAGAATATGTAAGTCCTCATGATAACTTTGATTATATTTGCCAAATGTTGTTAATGTTGTTCTTCTTTCTTCTTCATCAGACCAAGCAACTCTATCAATCTCAGCACTCATAGAGGAATGCATTGTAGCATCATTCATATCTTTAAATTCACTTAAGAGATGAACATCTAACACTGAACCAGTCCAATAGTGCGTTAAAAGCATTTTACCTTTCAATATCTTTGAAGCAACATTTCTTTTTGTGTGATATTCTTTTGTAATATCTTCACGTTCTTGCCATGAACCGCCTTCAACTTCTGTCATAGGTTCCCACTTATATTTTACCCATGTAACAACAGTGTTCCCTTCATTATATTGAGCAAAAGTAAAAGAACATAGTACAGCAATTAATACTAATATATTTTTCATTTTATACCTCTTAGTTTAATAGTTTAATTAGTTTACCAATTATTTATTTGAATTATGTTAGTTTTTTTTGGTATTTTATTTTTATGAACAATCTTCCAAATCAATTTTTTTACTCAAAAAAAGAAGACAGATTAAATGTTTTATCGCATGGCCTAGGTTTCATTTTAAGTATTATTGGATTGATATTTTTAATTAATAAAGGATTGCAGAATTTTAACCTCACTTATTTTATGAGTTTACTAATCTATGGATTAAGTCTATCAACTATGTATATCGCATCCACATTATACCATAACTCAAAAACTGCAAACAGTCGATACAATTTGAGAATGTTTGATATGATTTCAATCTACATTTTAATTGCAGGATCATACACTCCCTTTACATTGATATTATTGAAAGATAATCAGGGTTGGTTGTTATTTACTATAATTTGGTTGTTAGCTTTTTTTGGAATAGCTTGGAAGATATTTACAGTAGGAAAATATAATCTTGTGACAACCAGTCTGTATATATTTATGGGAGGACTTTGGTTATTTTTTTATGAATCATTTGTCAATCAAATTCCATCAGATGCACTGTGGTGGATTACTGCAGGTTGCCTGACCTATTTGGCAGGGGTTATTTTCTATTTATTAGATAATAAACTAAAATACAATCACTTCATTTGGCATTTGTTTGTATTAGCTGCTAGCGGTTGTCATTATATCTCCATTTACTTTTATATTTAGACTCATTATTTTGATGAAATGAAAAAATATTCTGTACCAAAAAATTTCTGCTCTTCTGTTGGACATAATAGTTTTGATAACTATCAATCTTTAAGAGAGAATGCTAAGCAAGATTCAAATTCTTATTGGGAGTCGGTTGCAAATCGCATTGACTGGTTTGATAAGTGGACCACTGTTAACAATACAGATTATTCTAAAGCGCATATTGAGTGGTTTTCAAATGGAAAGCTAAATGCATCCTATAATTGCATAGATAGACATATTGAAAATGGCTTAGGAGAAAAAACAGCTCTTATTTGGCAATCAAATGATCCTACTATATCAACAAATGTCTCTTATAATGAATTATTGGAAAAAGTTTCATTATTTGCAAATGGATTAAAACGAGCTGGAATTAAAAAAGGCGATCGTGTATGCATTTACATGCAAATGATTCCAGAAGCTATTGTAGCGATGCTTGCTTGCGCTAGAATTGGAGCAGTCCATTCAGTCGTATTTGGAGCATTTTCAAGCGACGCTTTAAAAAACAGAATTAATGATTCAGAATGTAAGTTGCTTATTACGCAAGATAATGGAGTGCGTGGATTAAAATTTGATATTCCAATGAAAGAAAATGCAGATAAAATTGCAGATGACTGTCCTTCATTAAAAACAGTAGTAATGGTTGAACGTTCAGGTAATGATATGTTCATGAAAGAAGGTAGAGATATAACTTGGAATCAATTTGTAGATGGCTGTTCTAGTGAATGTCCCGCAGAAGTAATGGATGCAGAAGATCCATTATTTATTTTATATACTTCTGGATCTACGGGAAAGCCAAAAGGAGTAATGCACACTACAGGTGGATATCTTGTCTATGCTTCACA
>CBFHKL010000042.1:0-4239 GCA_965656415.1 uncultured bacterium | reverse complement strand
AGAACACTCAGAGAGTAAGATCGCTATTGTTCAAGATGAGGTTCAGTTAGACAAAGTTTATCCACTTATCAATGATGCAAATTCCAATTTACACACAATTATTATTATGGATGACAGCTATAATGACGGAAAAGAGAATATTGTCAAATTTGCTGATGTATTTAATATGAAAGATCAAGTACACGATATTCGTGCAATATCCGCAACTGTTGAAGAAAATGATTTATTAACTCTTATTTATACTAGCGGAACAACAGGAAATCCAAAAGGAGTTATGCTTAGCCATTCTAATATTTGCAATAATCTCCTTTCTATTAATGGCAACATGGAAGCTGCAATGGAGCTTAACCCTGAATTAAAACCAGCTGATGGAATAGAAAGATTTGTTTCGTTCCTACCGATAAGTCATAGTTTTGAAAGAGTTGGCGGTCACTATTATATATTTAGCATAGGAACATCTATTTATTACGCTGAAATGAATTTTACTCCTGAAATACTTTTTGAAAATATTAGGGAAGTTAGACCAACTTTTTTAACAGCGGTACCTAGAATTTTCGAAAAAATTCATGCTAAAATTTTAGATTCTGTAGCATCAATGACTGGTGTTAAAAGGAAGCTTGCTGATTGGTCGATTGCTGTTGGCTTAGAAACAGTTCCTTATCGTCAAAAAAGTCAAGATTTACCATTTATGCTTGGACTAAAATATAAAATTGCAGATAAGTTGGTATTGAATAAATTTAGGGCTGCCTTGGGTGGAAAAGTCAGAGCCTGTTCTTCTGGAGGATCTGCATTATCAAAAGAAGTAGGATCATTTTTCTGTGGAATTGGTATTACAATAATTGAAGGATATGGGTTAACTGAAACTAGTCCTGTAATGACAGTTGGACATTCAGACTTCTTTAAATTTGGAACTGTTGGAAAAGCAATACCTGGAGTTGAAGTAAAAATCCAACCTGATGGCGAAATTGTTTGTAGAGGTCATAATGTTATGATGGGTTATTACAAAAATGAAGAAGCTACTAATGAAGCAATTATTGATGGATGGTTTCATTCCGGAGATATAGGTGAATTTGATGAAGATGGTTTACTACGAATTACTGATAGAAAGAAAAGTTTAATCGTAACATCTGGCGGTAAAAATGTTGCACCTCAACCTATGGAAGTTTCACTTACTTCAAACAAATATATAGAGCAATGTAATGTAGTTGGTGATGATAGAAACTTTATATCTGCACTAATTGTTCCAAATAAAGAAAACCTATTAGCTTGGGCAGAAGAAAAAGGGTTGTCAGGTTTAGATTACAATGCTTTATGCGCACATGAACTTTCATATGATTTATTCGATGCCATAGTTAAAGATACTATGACAAACTTTTCAAGATATGAATCTGTAAGAAAATTCACTTTAATTGCTGATGAATGGACAGTTGATAGAGGAGAATTAACTCCAAAAATGTCTATCAAAAGAAAAGTTGTTATTGAAAAACATAAAGCTGAGATTGAAGAAATGTACAATTCACCTAATATACCTGTAAAATCATCAGATGATGAACTTCAGCTTGGTGGTTAGGTTATTATTAGTTTTATCGATTTCATCGATTTTTTATAGTTTTACATACATAAAAGATCAACCATATGTTGTCATCTTAGGAGTTGCTCAAGATGGAGGAGCACCTCACGCTGCCTGCGAAAAATCATGTTGTATACACAAGTGGAATGACCCCACTCTACATAATAAGGTGTCTAGTATTGGTATTGTCGATCCTATTTCAAATGAAGTTTGGATGATAGACGCAACACCCGATTTTGCTGAACAGTTACATTTATTAACTAATAATAATTCAAGAGATCTTAAAGGAATCTTTTTAACACATGCTCACATAGGACACTATACAGGATTAATGCATTTGGGTAGAGAGGTAATGGGGGCAAAAAATACAAAAGTAAGTGTTATGCCTAAAATGGAAAACTTCTTAAGAAATAATGGCCCATGGAGTCAATTAGTTAAGCTAGAAAATGTTTCATTAACTAGTTTAAGAGATAATAAATCTGTGCAATTAAATTCGAGATTAACTATTACACCATTTAAAGTTCCACATAGAGATGAATTTTCTGAAACAGTAGGCTACAGAATTGATGGACCGTCAAAATCTTTAGTTTTCATTCCTGATATAGATAAATGGAGTAAATGGCAAATAGATATAATAGAAGTTGTTGAAAATTCAGATTACAGTTTACTTGACGGTACTTTTTATGACATTAATGAGCTTCCAGGTAGGGATATGTCAGAAATTCCTCATCCATTCATAATCGAAACAATGAGGTTATTTAAAAACTCTGATAAAAAAGATTCTATTTACTTCATTCATTTAAATCATACAAATCCTGCATTAAATAAGGATTCTGTAGAGCATAAAAAAGTAATCTATAATGGATTTAATATCTCAGAGTTTGGTCAAATATTAAAATTATAATTATCTAACACTTTTCTAACAAAAAATAATTAATATTATATGTTATTAACAAATATGGGGATAATTATGAAAAAAATATTACTATCAATTCTTTTCACTTCTTTAGCTTTTGGTCAAGCATATCATATGCAAAGTGTCTTAGGGTTAAAAGATGGAGTGAGAATAGCTGATTTTGAAAAAGCAATGATGCAACACAATAAAGCTCATAAAGGGCTTGCTGCTGTAAATACATTTTCAATTGTAAATGGTCCAAATGCTGGTAAATATGTTAGAGTTCCAGCTGCTCAATGGCCTACACCGTTAGATATGGTGGATAGTGTTTATGATGCACATGCCGATCATGATATTGAAGTACCTTATGATAAATGGGGTAGTATGGTTGAGCTTGAAGGTGGAATGGAATTTTGGACTGTAAGACCTGACTTAAGTAGAAATATGCCAACTGTTGAAGGTTCTGATATAAATGGTCAACAACCTAAGTATATTACTATTTATTACTATGGTGTTCAACAAGGTGGAAATAATAATACTGAAGCAGTATTCAGTAGATTTAATGAAATCGCAAAGCAATCAGATAGCACCAGACCATGGGTAGCTATGACTAAAACTTTAGGTGGAAATGTTTCAGTGTATTCATATTCTACACCTCACATGACAATGTCGGAGCTACTTGCGCCTGCTCAAGCAGAATTTGGAGCAGTATTAGCTGAAATGTATGCAGAAGATTCTGAATTAGATTCAAAAGTCAGAAGTGGATGGTCATGGGTTTGGAGTGAAACTTGGAGATTTAGACCTGAGTTAAGCACATCTGTTGATTAATATAATTAGAGCCTATTTGTTAGGCTCTTTTTTTAAACATAAAAATAAAGGGGAATTCAATGAAGAAAATAACTATAGCATTAGCTATTTTAATATCATTTACTTTTGCGCAAGATGCATTGTATCATATGCAATCATTAATTGGGCCAAAAGATGGAGTTACAGGAAAGCAATTTGAAACTGCTTTAAAAAAACATAATAAAGTTCATACCAGCGATTTAAATGCACTTAATACTTGGCAAATTGTAGCTGGACCAAGCTCAGGAGATTTTTACAGAGTTCCTGCGAACTGGCCAGTTCCACATTCAAAGGTAGAAGATGTTTTAGATGCACTAAATAATCATGCAACATTACCAGGAGATAAGCTTAATGATTTAACAAATCTTTACGGAGGAATGGAATTTTGGATTTTAAATGAAGATTTAAGTGTAAATCTAGATAAACTTGATCCAGCTGAGGAATTTGATTTTGTTTCAGTTTTTTACTACGGTATGCCAACTGGAGATAATTCAAAAGCTTTGGAAATTTTTAAAGATTTTAAAGTTTCATCTGGAGAAACAGGTTATGAACGTACTTGGTGGGTAATGACAAAAGCATCTGGAGGAAATATGAACGTAGTGATGTATGCTACACCTCATAAAACTAGATCTGAAATGTTAGCTCCAGACTTTGCTTTAAGAGCAAATGTTGTAAGAAAAATGTCCGAAAATAAACCAGAAATGAGTTTAGGTGGTGCATGGACATGGACGCAGAATCAAGTTCTTAAACTCAGACGTGATTTAAGCACTTCTTCCAATTAAAAATAAAGTAAATACAAAGTTAAAGAGCCTATTATTTATTGTTAATAGGCTCTTTTTCTATTAACATTCAATTATGTTCAATAAAAAGTCACAAAAAGAGCTAAAAAGAGATTTAGAGCAAGAATCATTTAAGCGTATAACGTGTT
>CBFHKL010000041.1:0-4400 GCA_965656415.1 uncultured bacterium | reverse complement strand
TTTCTTCGTCGGCAATGTATTCTGGAAAAAACATGGCAACCGGCCCAAGATATTGTCCATCTATAGAAGATAAGGTTTATAAATTTGATCAAAATCCATCTCACGTTTTACAACTTGAGCCAGAGTGGACCATGTCAGAGCAAATATATGTTAATGGTTTTTCTACAAGCCTTGAGGAAAAAATACAGCTGAAATCACTAAGAACGGTTGATGGTTTAGAAGATGTTGAATTTATAAGACCTGGATACGCAATTGAATATGACTTTTTTTATCCTTCACAATTGAAAAACACGCTCGAAAGTAAGGCTATTTCAGGATTGTTTATGGCAGGACAAATTAACGGTACGTCCGGATATGAAGAGGCATCATCACAGGGAATTATAGCGGGTATTAATGCTTCATGTTTCATTTTAAAAGAAGATCCGTTAATTTTAAAAAGAAGCGAGGCATATATTGGAGTTCTTATTGATGACCTAATTTTAAAGGACACAAACGAACCCTATCGAATGTTTACATCAAGAGCTGAACACAGGCTTCAGTTAAGGTCTTCTAATGCAGATCAAAGATTATTAAAAAAATCAAAAAAATATGGGCTTCTCAACGATGAAACCTTAGATATTTTAGGTGAAAAAATAGAAGAAACTTTAAATATTGTAAAACATCTTGAAGAAAACAATATAGGCCCAGACTCTATTAATAAAAAATTGATTGAAATAGATGAAAAACCAATAAAAGAGTCTACTAGGATGGCAAGCTTATTAAAAAGACCAAAGGTTTCTTTATTAGACTTTAAAATAAAGGTTAAAAAGTTAAAAAATAATCTTTCTGGCTATATGAAAAATGAAATTTTATTTGAAGCGGAAACAATTGTTAAATACAGTGGTTATATAAATAGACAAAAAGAAGAAATTGATAAAATTAAGGTTTATGAAAATATGATTATTCCAGATGAGTTTGATTATAACAACATAAAAAGTATATCTAATGAGAGTAGAGAAAAATTTATTAGTATAAAACCACAAACAGTTGGACAAGCACAAAGAATTAATGGTATTAGACCATCGGATATTTCAATTTTATTAGTATATTTAAAACGTCCGTTTCACGTGAAACAAAAAAAATGAATTATTTTATTTATATATTATTATTTATGTCTTTTTTACAGGCACAACAAGAAATTCTTTTAGATAGAGTTGTATCAGTAGTAGAAAATAAAATTGTGTTGATGAGCGATGTGGTTTTAGCTGCTAATGCTGTAGCAGCTCAACAACAAATAAATCCAAACACTAGTCCATCAGCATATCAAAAAATATTAGAATCTTCCAGAGAAAGTATGATAGAACAATTATTAATTATAGAAATGGCAGAACAGGATTCCGTTGAAATTTTAGAGAAAGATATTGATAAGGCTTTAAATCAACAAATTGATAATATAATTGCTCAAACGGGTAGTAAAGAATTGGCAGAAGAAGCTCTTGGTAAAAAAATTTCAGATTTTAAAAGATCATATAGAGATGATATGAAAGGAAAATTATTAGCAGAAAAATATACATCCACTCTTACTACATCAATTAATGTTTCTCGAGGAGATGTAATAGATTTTTTTAACACTTATAAAGATAGTATACCATCCTTTCCTACTCTTTATAAAACTCATCATATATTAATAGAAATTAAACCATCAGAAGAGTCAGAAAAAAATTCTTTTAACAAAGCTAAAGAAATACAAAATAAAATTTTAAATAAAAAATTGAGTTTTGATGAGGCGGCAAAAACATATTCAGATGATCCTGGATCTAAAAATCAGGGGGGTAATTTGGGTTATGTTCCTCGTGGAACATTTGTTCAAGAATTCGATAGAGTTGTTTTCACAATAGAAAAAAATATATTATCAGACCCTGTTAAAACAAAATATGGACATCATTTAATAGAGGTTCTTGAAAGAACCGGAGAAAAGGTGTTAGCTAGACATATTTTAATTAGAACAGAAACTACAGATTTAGATAAGAAAAGTACTTATGACTCTATAAATAATATTAAAAATAATATAAGTAGTTATGATGATTTTTATCAGGCTGCTGCAGATTTTTCCGACGATGAAACAAGTAATACTAATGGCGGATTTTTAGGAATGATTGATTTAGAATATTATCAGGTACCTGAACTAAAAAAAGAAATTTCAACTATCAATACTAAAACTATTAGTAATCCAATTGAAACAGATTTTGGATATCATTTAATTTGGGTTGATGAAATTAAAGAGGGTGGTGTACCATCATTGGAATCAAATTGGTTAGATTTAGAACAAATGGCATTAAATAAGAAAAAATCAGATTGGTATCAAAGTTGGATTCAAAAAATTAAATCTCAATTTTATATCAAAAGAAATCCACTAAGTTATCCACAAATAAACGGATAATTTTCTTTAAAAAAATAATTAAACTTATTAACAATTATTAAACAGGTTTTACACTATTTTTTTTAAAAAGAAAAAATAATATTCTTCGACGATAAAATAATAAAAAAACTGACTTTTCCACAATTCAACATATATAATAATATTGTTAATTTTTTATATATAAATAGTTTATAAATATATAAGCCAATTTAATCTTGTACTCAACGCTTTATTATTATAATATTGAAGGTTAATTATGAATATTTCAACCACAAAAAAAGAACTTCAACATGCATTTTCAAAACTTTCTAAAACAACTCAATTAAAATCACAAAACCCTTTAGTTAATTATACTTATATATCTTCCTCACCTGCTGGGGTTTTACTTCACTCTACTGATCAAGAAGTAGGTGTAAAGACTCACATAAATGCTTCGGTTAATAATGAAGGCGAATGTTTATTTCCAACGTCTGAAATGAATGATATTATAAGTGTTTTAGACGATGGAAGAGTAGATATTGAAGTTTCTGGACCACACATTAATATTAAATCAGAGTCTGGAGTGTCGTTTGATATCTCAACTATTCCTTTTCAGGAATACCCTGAAATACCAGAAAATAAGCATGATAACTTATTTTGTATTGAAACTTCATCATTAAAAGAAATTATTTCATCTCTAATGTATGCTATTAACAGCGAACCAACTAAACCTGCTTTAAATGGAGCATGTTTTAATTTTTTAGATAGTAGTGTAGATTTTGTTGCAACAGACGGACACAGATTAGTTAAAATTACAAGACAAAATACTACAAATATTAATGGATCTTTTATTGTGCCTAAGAAATTTTTATCAATTTTAAGTACTTTTTTAGAGGGACAATCAGAAACCAATTTAATTATCAGTGGTAATTATATTTTTACAAATAATAATAAGGATGTTTTTTATTCAAAAATTATTGATGAAAAATATCCAAACTATAATGCTGTAATTCCAGAAGAAAATCCATTAACACTAACTGCAAATAAAACAGAGATGGTGAACAATATAAAAGCTGCCTCTATTGCAACTAATAAAAATACTAATCAGATTTCATTACACCTAACAGAGGGAAAAGTATATTTTAAAAGTGTAAATCAGCCTGAAAGTAAAACAGTTCATGCTCCTCTTAAATCTGCTAAATATGCAGGAGAGGAAATTTCTATAGGTTTTAATGCTATATATTTAAAAGAAGCAGTTTCTAAATATCCAAACGAAGAAATTATATTTACTTTCAAAGATTCTTTGTCTGCAACATTATTTTTACCTAATGTAAGTGATCAAAAAACAACAATTTTATTAATGCCAGTGAGGATAAATGAGTAATAATTATGGTGCGGATAAAATATCCGTATTAAAAGGTTTAGAAGCTGTTAGAAAAAGACCAGCTATGTACATTGGTGATGTTGGTAAAAGAGGATATCATCATTTAGTCAGTGAAGTTGTTGATAATAGTATAGATGAAGCATTAGCAGGTTTTTGTACATCAATTATTGTAACCATAAAAGATGATGGATTTATTTCTATCGAAGATAACGGCAGAGGAATTCCAGTAGAAATTCATAAAACTGAAGGAAAGCCAGCTTTAGAGGTTGTAATGACAGTATTACACGCTGGAGGTAAGTTTGATAAAAATACATATAAAGTTTCCGGAGGTTTACATGGTGTAGGAGTTTCCGTTGTAAATGCTCTTTCAGAAGATTTGATAGCTGAGGTTCACAGAGACGGATTTTATTATAAACAAGAATATAAAATTGGAGAACCTACAACAGAAGTTGAAAAAATTGGAAAAAGTGATAAAACAGGTACAATTATTTCATTTAAACCAGATCAATCTGTTTTTACTCATAAAGGCTTTGAAGAAGAAATAATTAAAGGAAGACTTAAAGAATTAGCATATTTAAATAAAAACCTTTCAATAAAGCTAATAAATGAACCAGAAAAAACTGAAACAGAATATTGTTT
>CBFHKL010000040.1:0-5358 GCA_965656415.1 uncultured bacterium | reverse complement strand
ATACAACTATTTTCAGCACTTCTACCATAAAAATTTCCACTACCAGAAGGCCACTCATAAATATTCGCTCCACGATTATTAATATATTGCTGAGGAATATCACTCCAATACTGATTGCCACAGTCAGAATTATTGAATGGATGATTAAATGTAAAATTATGTCCAAGTTCGTGTGTAAGCGTTCTTCCTCTATTATAACCACCAGTAGTTCCTGGATTTTCAACTGATCCAACAGACCCTGATAATACAACAGATTCTGGAAAACCAAGATATGCTTGACCTAGTAAACCACCTGTTAAAGGAGCAATGTAAATATTTAAAAATCCATTCTGATATCCACCTTCTACGCCACTATCTGTAGGTGTTGAAGATGCAAGACTACTAGCCTCACTCACCCCACTTACAGTGCCTTGACTTATATTATATCTTCTAATTGTTTGACCTTCAATTAATTGAGCACCAGTAGACTCACCTAATGAACCAACAAATACAACGTTATGTGTCCCTCTTACTGCTTGATGACTATAGTCTATACCTGGATCAAATGGAGCATCCGAAGGATTAGGAGCAGAAGGAATTTCATCTCCATCAGGATTTATATTCTGGAAATCTAAATTTATTTGGTTGAAATTTTCGCCTATTTGGAACGCTGAGATATTGTCAGATGCAGAAGCGTATAAGACATGAAAGATAACTGGTACAAAAATTGTATTTTGAGAATTATTACTTGTTCTCCACTGAGGATTATCTTTAATCAACTGTTGAGCTTTAATAATTTGAGCATCTCTTTTTGCAATAAAATCAGGGTTAATTAGTTGCAATTCTTGCTCCAATTCATCAGTTGCACATCGGGTAAATTCATCATGAGAATGATCGTGAGAATGATTATGTTGGGCTAATAAAAAACTGAAAAAAGTAGTAAATAGAATTTTTTTGTACATTAATAATTTCCTATATAAAGTTTATGTTCAATAAATATAGTTTTTATTAAAGAGAATTGAAATAAAATTTTATGATTTAAAAAGATTATCAGATTTTTTATAATATTCAGTCATTGTTTCCAATCTAACCTCTTCATATCCTCTAATAATGTCTGGTAAAACAGAAAACTCTTTTAAATCTTGATATTTACCATTACCAATTTCATCTAAATTATCAGTTAAAATTGATTTATAATGGTTCAATGCTTTATTATCAGCTTTTCTTACATCACTACTAAACCATGCCATAAAGTCTAAAGGCGTTCCTCTTAAAAACTTCATATTTTTTAACATTACATAAAACACTTTAAACCATGAACCTAATGCTAATTTTGATTTTACTCCAGGCAACATGTTTAAAACAGGAATATTTTCCATTGCTTTTAGAAAAGGAGGATGTAGCATGTAATTAATTTTAGCAGATTTACCAAACTCCTGACTAATTGCAGTGTCAAGCTCAGCTTTCAGAGATAATCGGGCTACCTCATATTCATCTTTTGTTGCCATTAATTTAAATAAATACTTTGCAACATTTTGTGTCAAGTCAGAGCTGGACCTTGTTTTCTTTTCTTTTTCATAAATATTTCCAACAAAATCAATATACTGTTTTGCAAATGATGAGTTTTGATATTCAATTAACTCCTGAGTTCTGTACTCAAGAATTCTTCTAAGTTCTTTATCTGGAGAAATTGAATCAATCAATATAGAAGCTTCCGGAGAAAGAATTGGCTTTGAAGCTAAGCTACCAGATCTATACAAATTAATTGTATCCACCCAATGCGGATCAGCAACCACTTTTCTACCAATGTTAAATGCATGAGTATTTTGGGTAACAGCTACTCCATTCATTTCGATAGCTTTCTCAATTGACTCGCTTGCAATTGGCAAACAACCAGATTGAAAAGCTGCACCAATAACAATGAAGTTTGCTTGCATATTGCTTCCAAAAAAATGTTCAGAAAGTTCAGTAGCATTTAATAATGTGTTTTTCTTAGAATACTCTTTAATTAAGTCAATCATAAATGATGCTTCTGGATATTCTTCTGCAGTCGATCTGACCATGTCTCCTGTTGGAATTTCAGATGTTGATATAACAGAAGTTGAATTTTTAGAACTCAGCTTTGCCATATTTTTTGGATTTACTCCTGTGAGCAAATCAAAAACTAAATAAGCATCGGATTCTCCGTTCGCAACTCTGCTTGAATACTCTTTATCATTTTTAACAATTTTTAAATGAGAAACTACAGATCCACCCTTTTGACTTAGGCCAGTTTGATCAAGTGAAATTACTTTTTTATCTTCGATAAATGCAGCAGTAGAAATAATTTGATTTACTGTTACAACTCCTGTTCCGCCTATACCTAACATAAATATATTCGCCACGTCTTTTTGAATCTTGTTGGGATTCGGTAATAATGAAGAATCGAACCCTACTTCAGGTAATTTCCTTTTATCATCTTTTTCTGATGGAATAACTTGAATAAATGAAGGACAATTACCTTCAACACAAGAATAATCTTTATTGCATGATGGTTGATCAATCTGAGTTTTTCTTCCATATTCAGTTTTAATAGGCTGGACACTTAAACAATTTGATTTTACACCGCAATCTCCGCAACCTTCACATACTGCTTCATTAATAAATATTCTCTTTTTTGGTTCATGTACTAAACCACGCTTTCTCAATCTTCTTAAATTTGCTGCGCAAGATTGATCATGGATTAAAACTGTTACACCTTTAATAGCTTTTAATTTTTTTTGTGCATCAACAATTTTATCTCTATGCATTATTTCAATATCTTTATCCCACCTAGACTGCTCAATTGATTTATAAGCACCAGTATCATCAGTTGTTATAATTACCTTTTCAACACCTTGAGATTTAAGATATTTAGTTAATTCAGGTAGGTCCAAAGCTCCATCAGGGTCCTGTGCTCCCGTCATAGCTACTGCACGATTATATAAAATCTTGTAAGTAATATGAGATTTGGCTGCAATTGCTTGTCTTAAAGCTAATGAACCAGAGTGAAAAAATGTACCATCTCCAATATTTTGAAACATGTGTTCTTTTTCTATAAAAGGTTCCATTCCTGCCCATTGAGCTCCTTCACCCCCCATATGAGTTGTTCCAAAAGCCTTTCCATCATCAACAAACATCGCCATCAAATGACATCCAATTCCTCCAAACGCTGAATCTCCTTCCGGCAATTTAACAGTTGAAGTATTATGGGGACACCCAGAACAAAAATACATTGATCTTGATGTTAAAGATTGACCATAAACCCTATTATCTACTTCTGAAATGATATTTATTTTATTATTATCTGATTCAACTCCTAACCTTGAAGCATATCGATTAAAGATAATCTTGGATAAATCATCAGCTGTAAGCTCTCCATATCCAGGAATTAACGATTGATTATGCTCATCATTTTTACCAACAATGAGTGGCTTGTTTGGATAATTATAAATTTCTTCTTTTATCAACATTTCAATAAAAGATCTTTTTTCTTCAATCACAAAAATTTCATTTAAGTTTTCAGAAAATTTCTTAATAATATTGCTATCAACAGGGAAAGTTGCTCCTAGCTTTAAAACTCTTATTCCTTTAGCATTTAAAAATTCATCACTCCAACCAAGCGAATCAAATGCTTCAATAATATCATAATAAGTTTTACCTGCAGTAATAATACCTATAGTATCATTTTCTGATTTAACAGTTATCTTATTTATATTATTTGAAGCTAAGAAATGTTTAGCAGCTTCTATCCTCCCTAAATGGATTTCTTTTTCTGTAGGTAAACTATGATGGCCAACTAATTTAGCATTTTGAGTATGCTTCCAAGGCTGTCCATTATAATGAAAATCTGGGATATTAATACCAATTCTTTCTGGATGAACGATAGCACTTCCAAATGCATCAGCAATATCTGTGACAATTTTGAAACCAGACCATAATCCAGAATACCTTGACATTTCGTACGCATATCTTCCCAAGTCTAAAATTTCTTGAACGTTTCCAGGATAAAAAATTGGCATCATTGCATCAAATAATGCTGGCTCAGACTGTGAAGGTAGTGTAGATGATTTACAAGAAGGATCATCTCCAGCAACTGCCAACACACCTCCATTTTTACCTACTCCTAAAAAATTTGCATGCCTAAATATATCTCCAGAGCGATCAACGCCAGGAGCTTTTCCATACCACATACCCATTACACCGTCGTACTTAACGTTTGATACCATTCCAGCCATTTGACTGCCATAGATAAGTGTTGCTCCTAAATCTTCATTTACACCTGGAATAAATTTAATATTATGTTGATCAATTAATTTTTTATTCCTCATTAAATTAATATCAAGCACTCCAACAGGAGACCCTCTATATCCTGATACAAGAGTACCTGTATTTAAACCCTTGATTAAATCGGCTCTATTTTGATCAAGTAAAAGACGTACGAGGGCTTGGATTCCAGATAAAATGATTCTACCTTCAAGAAGATTATATTTATCGTTTAATGTGAATTTATTATTCAATTTTACTTCTGTCATATATCTCAGTTGCTCCAAATATTAACACATAAAATAATTCAAAACAAGTAGGCATAATAATGTGACTATAGCAATATAAATTCCTTAAAATTTTTGTATTCGTAAAAAAAATATGAGTTTTTTCATTTTTAAACTTGACTCAAATGAAAAAAAATAAATAATTTGCTTAGCCAGCCAATTAGCTTTTCGAAAGCTATGTATTTGCAAAAAAATAATTTCTTTTAGAGAAATGGTGTCGTTTGACGCATAGAATATTAACATATTAAAGGGTGAGAATTAAGAATTATGGCGGAAGCAATAGAAATAAACTTTCCAACAGAATCGGATAAAAATCCAAAGATTGATTCTGAATTAAAAAATCAAATCCTTGGCTTCAACGTTAAAGAGTCAATGGATCAGGATAAAAATGGGGAGAGTTGTCCAGAAGAATACACAATTGATAACTATTATAAAGAAGACGATCTTGGTCGAAGCGTTCTTGAAATGAAATATTTAGCACCTGGAGAGAAAAATCCCTGGGAACTATGGAAACGCCAAGCAAAAGCGCTAGCAAGTGTTGAAAAAACACCAGAGCTTCAAGATAAATGGGAAGCTGCTTTTTTTGAAGCATTAAAAAACTTTAAGTTTGTACCAGGTGGTAGAATTATGCATGGTGCCGGTCGTGAAGACATCACAACTACCCTTAACAATTGCTATGTTGTTGGAATCAAAGATGATTCTATCAAATCTATATACGATTGTGTAATACAAGAAGCTATGACCTACAAGTATGGCGGTGGATGTGGACATGATTTATCTGTTTTAAGACCTGGAGGAGATGAAATTC
>CBFHKL010000039.1:0-6108 GCA_965656415.1 uncultured bacterium | reverse complement strand
GACCCGTAGCTCAGTTGGCTAGAGCGCTGCCTTGACATGGCAGAGGTCGTTGGTTCAAGTCCAATCGGGTCTACCATTTGACTTAATATAAATATCTATTATATTACATCATAAATAAAACTTATATTTATGAAAAAATTACTATTTATAACACTTTTAACGTTTTCAACACTAGCATCTAGTGCGGAGCATGAGGTAAAAATGCTCAATTTTGGTACAGATGGTGGAATGGTATTTGAGCCAGGTTTTCTCAAAGTTAATGTAGGTGATACGGTCAATTTCAAAGCAATTGATCTTACGCATAATACTGAATCTGTAGCTGGATTAATTCCTGATGGTGCTACAGGCTGGAAAGGTGAAATAAACGAGAATGTCAGTGTTGTAATTGATAAAGAGGGTGTTTACGTCTATCAATGTACACCTCATGTGATTCTAGGCATGGTTGGAGTCATACAAGCCGGCAACCCAATAAATAAAGACAAAGTAATGTCAGAGCTTGGAAAAATTACAATAGCTGTAAACGCAGAACGTTTAACTAACTATATGACACAAGTTAATTAACAAAAATAACTTTAGCAGCAGCTTTAGACATTCTGGAGTTGCTGTGATCCACCCCATCTACTACCAAGAAACTCCAGTTATAATTTAAGTCATTTTTTTCAACTATTTTTGTTGTGTAATTAAAAAAGTTATTTGCCCTTTGGAATCTATTAAGACCTTGATTATTCGCGCCTTTTGATTGATTGACTGATGAAGAAATATCTGTATCTTCTGAACCTATATGGATATGAAGATCCATATTTAAGAAATTAATTACATTTTGAGAATTAAATTCTATTGGAGGATTATTGATTCCGTAAGGAAAATTTGAGCCATCAAGAAATGTATACCACCCTGCATTAGCAGCTACTGCCTTATTAACTTTGGGTTTATTAGAAAATAGAAGGTAACGATGCACAAATTGCGCGCCTGCAGAGTGTCCATATATGTCATAACTTTTCTGATTGAGGTTAAATAAAGGTTTAATGTATTCAAATAAAAGGTCAATAGAGTTATTTAAGTATAGATTCTCATCATCCCTTATTCTGCCGCTAGAAGTAGACATTTGTAATGTATTAAAGCTTATAAATTGTGATCTTTTAAAATGAGGCGCAAAAATGGCATAGTTATGATTTTTAGCGAGCTTAATCCATGTTTCTAGGTAATTATCTGCATTTCTAGAATTACCATGAATAACAAATAGCACCTGTGTATTTTCATTAATAATTTCTGGAAGGTGGTAATATACGTCTAAATTAGGTTTATCCCATAAGTCATAAGTAAATTTATCTAATTTTGCAGAAAAACAAAATAAAGAAAAATATAAACTAAGAAAAAGTAAGTAGCTCTTCATAATACTAAATACATTGTAACAACAGATAACAAATATTAAATAAATAATAAATTTTGAACACTACCTATGAACTAAAATGTCTTTATTAAAGGATTTTATAAAAATTTAATTATATTTTGAACACTATAAAAGCAACAAAAAAACCATTATTATAATTTTGAACACCAATTATTTAAAAAATTTGAACACTACCTAAAATTTGAACACTATAATTATAATATTTGAACACTTTATAAATGATTTAAGCTCTGTAAACAAAAGACTTTAGAAGAATATAATTCACTGGTAAAACTATAATAATTGCAAAAATTACCTTAATTTGATCACTAATTGAAAAAATTGATGAAATGTTATCAACTAGTAATGTAGCTAGAATCCCTCCTATTGAAAGTAGTAAAAACCTTTGAAAAGCATTGAAATTTATTGGTTTATTGAATGTGAATATAGCATTCAAGTAAAAAGAATTAATTAGAGCACAACTAAAACCACCTAAATTTGCTAAAAAGAATGAATAGCCTGATTTTATAAGGGATACAGCCAAAAAATAATGTATAAAAGTATTTATCAGACCAACAATACAAAATTTTATGAATATTTTATGATTCTTTCTTATGTATTCTTTTAACAACATAAATAGGTCTTTCCTTAACTTCCATGTATATTCTGCCGATATATTCTCCAATTAGGCCTATGCTTATTAACTGTAAGCTTCCTAAAAATAGTATGAAAACTAGGATAGATGCATATCCCGGTACATCTATACCGAATAGCAGTGTTCTTGTTATGATGATCAGAGCATAGATTAGGGAGATTATTGCAATTACTACTCCAATATAGGTCCAGATCTTTATTGGTAGCGAACTAAAGCTTGTAATACCATCAACAGCAAAATTCCATAATTTAGCTAGTGACCATTTTGTTTCACCTTTTTCCCTTTCTGGTCTTGAGTAGTTTACTGTCGTTGTTTTAAAGCCCACCCAAGTAAAAATGCCTTTCATAAATCTATTATTTTCTCTAAGACGTCTTATTTCCTGAACTACCTGTGATGTCATAGCTCTAAAATCGCCTACATTTTCAGGTATTTGAATCTCAGAAAATGAGTTATGCACTTTATAAAACCACTTAGCTGTTGTTCTTTTAAAGTAACTATCTTTAGATCTATCAGTGCGTGTTGCAGTAACAACTTCATACCCTTTTTGTATTTGTTGAAGCATCTCAGAGATAAGTTTTGGTGGATCTTGTAGATCGGAGTCCATAATAATTGCAATATCTGCAGAAAAATTATCTAATCCTGCTGTAATTGCTGATTCTTTCCCAAAATTACGTGAAAACTCAATGATTTCTAATTCTCTAGCATTCTGTTGTTTTTTTAATGCATCTAGTGTTGAATCACTAGAGCCATCGTCAATACATATAAATGAAAATTTAAACTCTGTTAGATCATTAAGTGTCTTATCTATATCAGTAAAAAAGATATCTACACTTTCTTCTTCATTGTAAAAGGGCACTATTATAGTTACAGTTTTCATAGTTGAATCTAGTTAATGAATATTATAACTAATAAGAGTATTTGGTTGAGCGCTTTAATTAAAGTTGTTGCAACACTTTTGTTTTGCAATTTTATTTTTAATCATAGCTATGACAAGCCCTACTATAATTATGATTCAATTCCATATGTTGCAGCTGCAAAATATCTTGAGACAAAAGATTATGAAATTTCACATAAATATTCATATGAACTCTTAAAACAGAAAGCACCACAATTCTATAATGGCCTTTGCTGCTCAGGCGCTTATCGAAATTCAATGTCCAGTGACCCTGAAGCTTTTGCATCTCATTTGCCTGCTTATCAAATAAAAACTTTTTATGTGCGTTTGATAAGAACAATAAGTGATCTTTTTGGTGTAGATGAGTTTAAAGCCATTAATCTTATATCTTTGAGTTCTGTTTTTGGAATCGTTTTAGTATTCGCTGGCTTCTTCTTTCACATAAATATTTTTGGGTTTTTATCATTATTTGGAGTCTTGATTTTGTCGCAAGTACTGCATTTATCAAGATTAATGACACCTGATGCTTTATCTAGTTTAACTTTTTTATGTTCAGTAATATTGATTATGAGAAATTTAAAAATGGCAGGATTTGCCTTATTAGTTTTAGCTTTATTAGTCAGGCCAAGCAATATTGTTTACACAGGACTTGTACCATTATTTCTTATTAAGGATAGAAAATTTTTATACTTTGCACTTTTATCGGTACTTTCATTATCAGTTTATTATCTTAATGCAAAAATGATTGGTGGTCTTGGGTGGTGGAAAAGCTTCCATTCTAGCCTAATTGGTATGCCAACAAGCTTTATAGGCTATGATCCGCCATTTAACTTTAACCAATACTTAGAATCTCTAAATTACTGGTTTTTCTGGACATTAAGTGATTGGAACTATAATCGATGGCTTGCTTTGGCATTGTCCTTTTCATTCGGAGCAGTGTACCTGCTACAAAAAGATAGAGGTTATTTAAAAAATGAAGTTATCATTTTTACTGCTTTCTCATTTGGTGTTCTAATAAGTTTTATATTGTTCCCAATAGCTGATCATAGAATCTATGCCAGTGGCTTAATTCCTGCTACTTTTTTATTTGTATCATTTTTATTCAAATTTAAAAAAACTTAATGCTATTTTTTCAATAAAAATGTATCTTAAATACTCATTATGAAAAAAATTATTCTACTTATAGTCGTTAATCTTATGATGTATGTGAATGCGCAATCATCTGATATACCTCAATCAGACCCTGGACCTGCCGAGAGTTCAACAGTCATAGATTCAAAACCAGATAACAATACAACAAATACATTATCTAACAACGGTAAAAAGATGAAAAAGCTGTATCAAGCTCAATCTCAAGGTTCTGGATACGGCTGGGTAGAAGATATTGTAGGGATAGATGAAGAAGTCTTTAATTATGTTGAGGGATCAGATGAAGACTTAGAGCTTTATTTAAAGAGTAGTTTTTTTTCAGATGTGGCACTCTCTCCTGATGGAAAACATCTTGCATTTCAAAGTAAGAGTGACGAATTTACCGAAGGCTTGCTAGTAGCAAGAACAGATGACTTTCTTGATCCCAAAAAAGGATTGGAAAAAGCCACAGTAGCTAAAGCAGCATTAGAGAAATCAGGAGATGATGTATTAGGTGTCAAAGAATTATTCTTATGTAGCTTTAATTGGGTATCAAATTCAATGATCTTAGTTGAAATATGTGGTAAAAACTTTGATAGGCTTAGAGGTGAGGTCTTTACAGCACTTGGAGTTTTTAAGTTATTCAACATAGAAACTAAAGAATTCAAAAATTTTCTATATCCATTGGAGCCTGCTCCAAAAAAAGGAAGCATGACATTTGCAGATAGATATAGACCAGCTACATTTATTTCAAAATATGATGATAAATCTCTTCTAATGTCTGTTGCAGAGAATAAAAGAGGTTTTAGGTATGCGCATTTAAGACGGGTTTTCTTTGATAAAAGAGGGGTCAAGCCTAATGGAACTGATCTATATGTATCAAAACAACCATGCCAATTTAAAGTAGGTTACAAAGTGAATAGTTTTTGTAATATTCCATATATCTACATACTCGACAAAGATAAAAAGCCTGCTTTAACTTTTTCAAGTGACTTAGATGGAGTCTACGCTCATTATGCTGATGATAAAACCACTAAGATTGATATTGATCTTGAGGACTACACTCCATTCGCAATAAAAGATGATTTGCTTTGGATGTATGGTGTTAGTGGCATAGGCGCGCATAATGTTAGTGTACTGAATCTTAAGACAAAAAAAATCCAAAAAGCAGTTCCTTCAGATTGCCATTCTGTAATTAGTGCTATGAATTCCCTAAACGAAGAAATTCCTTATGCAGTTGATATGGAATGCGATGGAATGAAAGAAATTATATATTTCAATCAAGAAAAAAGAGATGCGCAGATTTTAAGTCAGCTTGCTCCTAGCTTCCCAGATAAAAATATCTCTTTGGGCAACTGGACAGATAAGAATGACAAAGCAATTTTTTCCGTTTCTGATTCATCAGTAGTATCAGAATTTTTTATGTTGGATTTGACTAAAGGATCTCTTATACCAATTGGCAGGACATCAAATGTACCTAAAGATAGACTACATAAAATGGTTTCAAAGAAGTTTAAAACTCGAGATGGTGAAACAATTTATGGATTTTTAACTCTGCCAAAAGGTGAGGTAAAAAGGCTTATCGTTTATATTCATGGCGGGCCATATGGTATTAGGGATTATGATCAATACGATTTCTCTGAGCAATATTTAGCTAGTAAGGGTGCTGCAGTTCTGAAAGTTAACTATCGTGGATCTGGTGGTTATGGTAAAAACTTTATGGAAGATGCATACAAAGAATGGGGCGGTACACTACTTAACGATATAGCTGACGCAACAATAGCAGTTCAAAATGAATTAGGCATAGGTAGAAATAAAACATGTGCTTTTGGAGCAAGTTATGGAGGGTATGCAGCTTTAGGCATGGCATACAAACATAGTGATTTATATGAATGCGTAGCTGGTGGAATGGGTGTTTACGATATGAAAATTCTTAGAGATGGAAGTGATGAAAGCATTTATACCTATCAGGATGATTATGAAGAGACCGCAGAAAAATTCTGGGGTGATGACCAAGCTCAATTAGTAGATTTTTCACCT
>CBFHKL010000038.1:0-6187 GCA_965656415.1 uncultured bacterium | reverse complement strand
CTTCATTTATATCTTGCATGTAAATACCTAAGAAAGATCTAACAACATATCCTTTAGTAATAAGATCATTCATTACTTTTTTAACCATCGTTGAAGGAATTGCAAAGCCAATACCGGCATTAGCTCTTCCACCTCCAGAAGCAATAGCAGCATTAATACCAATTAACTCACCATTCATATTTAAAAGGGCGCCTCCACTATTTCCAGGATTTATTGCTGCATCTGTTTGAATAAAGTTTTGATAAGTATTTAAGTTATTCATTACATCATTTCTACCTAATGCACTAACAATTCCAGCAGTGACAGTATGACTTAATGATGCAGAAAAAGGGCTTCCAATAGCTATTACCCATTCTCCCACTCTTACTGCTTCAGAATCTCCTAAATCAACAGCTTTTATATCATCTGCTTCTATTTGGAGCACAGCTAAATCAGTAGCTTCATCTAATCCAATAACAGTAGCCTCAAAAATACGTTTATCTAAAAGTTGAACTTTAATTTCTTCAACAGGTTTTTGAGATCTTTCATCAAAAATTACATGATGATTAGTAACAATGTATGCATTTTCATCGTCAACAATTACACCAGAACCAAGAGATTTACTTTCATACTCATCAGGAATCTCTCTTCCCCAGTATCTATAAAAATTTTGAACGTCTCTATCCATCTGAACAGTATTTGTTGTGGTAATAGTAACTACTGATTCGTTTACTTCTTCTGCAATGTCGGCAAAAGAATTGAAAAATTCATATGCTTTTGATTGCGCAAATGAAGTTGAAACAAATAATAAAATAAATGTTAGTTTTTTAATCATATTTATCTGAAATGATTTAATCTGCATAAAGTTCCTTAATTATTTAATCCTGTTTTTAAAAATTCTTTAAAATCTTCAACGTTTCTTGTCAAACCTGGAAACTCAGACACAACCTTATCATTATTATCTAAAATCACATAATAAGGAAGAGCAGCTGTTTTAAACCTATTGATTTGATACTGTCTTTTCTGTAAATATCCTTCTCCCGCATCAGTATAGAGACTGACTAAAACATATTTTGACATTAAATCTTCAACAGAATTAATGCTAAATATATTGGTTTCCATCCATCTACAATTTGTACATGTTACGCCTGTGAAATCAATGAAAATATGTTTATTCTGTTCTTTTGCTATTACAAAAGCATCCTCTAAATTATTATTCCATATTAAATTGGATTGATATTTTTTTGGAGGTAAGTATGATTTAATATTACCATTAATATCATAACCATGATTCCCTGCTGCTAAATAAGTAGAAAAGAAGATAAAAGCTAAACCAAATAAAGATCTTTGAACTGAAAATGCTACCGGTGAATCATTTTTGAACTTTATTAATCCAAAAATATACAAGCCTGTTAGCAGCATTATTAATGCCCAAAGATATAGTACTACTTCATATGTAAATATATTCCAATTCCAAACTAAGTCAGTATTACTAATAAATTTAAAAGCAGCAGCTAGTTCTAGAAAACCCATTACTACTTTCACAGAATTTAACCATCCACCAGACTGAGGTAACTTTGTTAAATAATGCGGGAATAGTGCTAAAAAGAAAAATGGGGATGCGAAAGCTAAACTAAAAATCAACATTCCAATTATTGGCCAAAACCATTCACCCTGTGAAGCAGCAACTAATATTAATCCCATAAATTGTACTGTACATGTAAATGATGTTAGAGTAAATGTTAAAGCCATAAATAAGATTCCGGTATACCCTTCAGAATTTTCTTTTTGTAAGGATAGTCTTCTTAAAGATTCTGGTATTTCAATCTCATAAAAACCAAATAAAGATAAAGCAAAATAGATAAATAAGAATGCGATAAACATATTTACTATTGGATTAGCAGCAAGTTGATTTGCACCAGATGCTCCTAAAAGAATTGCAAGCATCATTCCCAAAAAGGTAAATGTTAATACAATACCTAGCATGTATACTGATGCACTTTTAACTGGAGAAGCATTTGAATTTTCGCTTCTATGCATAAAGAATGAAATAGTTATTGGAATCATAGGAAAAACACACGGAGTTAAAAGAGCAAGAAAACCCATGCTCATTGCAAGGACTAGAAATGAGCTTATATTATTATCAGCAATAGATAAAATAGATTCTTTATCAAAATCAAAATTTTCAAATAAAAAATTTGATCTTATTGGCCCCGACTTAACTTCAAATGTGGCTGTTTTAATAATTTGGTTTGGTGGATAACAAAAACTAATATTACAAACCTGGTAATCAATAACTACATCAATTTCATAATTACCATTGGGTAAGTCATCTCGTAATTGTAATGGAATACTAAATTGAGGAGTACCTTCATGATATTTTGTGATATTACCAAACCCTTCGTCAAATTTTTCAATCGGCTCTGGCTCGATAACTCTCCCGGAGCTATTGACAATATCAGACTCAATAATAAATTTTGTTGGAGATGGCCCTTCTGGAACATTGTATATAGCATAAATTCTCCATGAAAAATCAAGTTCGGCACTCACATCAACAATAGCGACTTCTCCTTGATTTACGTCATCAATATTTACAGAAAATTTAGCTGGATCACTAAACTGTGCTGAAATAATACTTAAAAATGATAATGTTAAAAAAAAATTTTTCATAATGGGCTATGAAAATAATCTTTTCTTAATTCTTGTCCAAAAAGTTTCTTTTATTGTTTCAATTGGAGTGTTAATAGAATTTTCTAACTCTTTTATGAGATTTTCAATTGAAGAATTTGCGGCATCTTCCCCTGATTCAATGAATTTTTCAGTTAAATCAAAGGCAGACCAGTGCAAATTGTCATGTTTTGGTTTAATTACAAAATTTGCTTTACTTAAAAGATATGAATTTAAATGTGATACAGAAACATCTCTTGATCTAGTAGAAATCTCAACAATATTTGATGGTTCGGGTTGATTTTCTACTCCTCTTGTAATATTTACTGCTATAATAAAGTCACAATTATCAATAAGAGGTGTTACTGGTGTTGGCAAGGCAACTCCTCCATCAACTAACATACGATCATCCTTAAATGTTGGCTCAATAAATCCTGGAATAGAAGAACTTTGAACTACAGCATCAATTAAATTTCCAGATTTATATATTATTGAATTTCCAGACATCAAGTCAGTTGCAGTTACCAAAAGAGGTATCTTTAAATCAGTAAACTGTTTGCTGTCAAAAAGAATTTCTGCTGCTTTTGCTAATCTTTCGTTTTTTACAATTGATTTTCTATTAGAGCTTACCATCAAAACATATTGGTTTTTTATCTGCTTCATAATTTGAGAGAAGATAGATTCATCTTCTTCTGAATTTGCAATATATCTAAATCCTAATTCATTAAAATTTTCACTTTGAATATGTTCAAGATATTTTGATTCAACGACTTTAGCATTATGATGAGAAGCATACATTGCTCCAATCATAGAACCAGCACTTGTTCCTGCAACTATATCAGGAACAATTCCATTAGCTTCTAGAACTTTCAATACTCCAATGTGACATGCGCCTCTTGCTCCGCCACCACCCAATGCCAATCCAATCTTTAAGTTTTTATACATTACTTCCAGGTTTAATTGCAGGAATTTTTTTTAGTTCACTAGGAATATTATCTTTATTAAAAATTTTAGCTTTTTGAGTAGTAATTGAAAAAAAATTATCATGAATAAAGATTGGAGTAAGACTTCTGTCAACGATAATACCAACACCGACTACTTTTCCATTGTATTGTGAAATCAATTCAATTACTTCCTTTATCGATCCTCCAGTGCTTAGCACATCTTCTATAATTAAAATTTTTTCATTTTCATTTATATTAAAACCTCTTCTAAGTTTCATCTTTCCATCAGATCGTTCAGAAAAAATTGTTTTTTTATTTAACTGCCTACCAACTTCTGTACCTAAAACAATCCCACCAATTGCTGGGGAAATAACTTTATCAATATCTAGACTAGAAAAATGGTTAGATAATATTTCACCAAACATGGAAAGGTACTTTGGGTATTGCAAAACTTTAGCACATTGGAAGTATGTATCACTATGCAGGCCTGATGATAAAATAAAGTGGCCATGCATAAGTGCTCTAGTTTCTTCAAATATTTTTATGAAATCTTTATCCATCTGATTCTCGAATTTGATTTAAATATTTTTTTGCAGAATTGCGAATTGAATCAAAATCTTTATTCCCTGCAAAAATTATTCCTCTAGAAATATTTATTAAAGTAGTATCTAAATGGTTCTTATTCATTTTAAGAACGCTTTTTAAATCTCCACCTTGTGCACCTATCCCAGGAATTAAAAAAGGTAAGTCTGTGGAACTTCTAACTTTCATCATTGCATCATCGTTAGTAGCACCTACCACAAGGCCAATATTTTGTTTAAGATTTAGTTCTTCGCACAAAGTTATCACTTTTGAAAAAATATCTTCTTGAATAAAAGTTGAAGATTTATTTGAAGTTCTACATAATACAAAAGCTCCTTTAGATGCATTAGAAACAAATGGCTCAATGGATTCTTTCCCCATGTAAGGACTTACAGTAATAGCATCACAGTTAAAATGATTAAAAAATGCATTAGCATAATGCAGTCCTGTATTACCAATATCTCCTCTTTTTGCATCAGCTATAACAATATGACTGCTACCAATATGATTCATCAAATTTTCAAGCCAATAGTATCCTTTTGATCCCCATTCTTCAAAAAAAGCAAGATTTGGTTTATAAGCTGCAGCTATATCTTTAGTTGCATCAACCACCATCATTGAATAATCCATTAATTCATCTACAGTAACATTATCATTAAAATATTTTTTATCTATATCAATCCCTACACAAAGATTTGAATTTTTATCAGAAATGTTTGTTTTTAGTTTATCGATGAATGAATGCACGAAGAAATTTAAGCTATTCTTTCATAGCAAACAAATGGCTTCATACTAGAATTAAAAATTTTTAATATATCAACATGGAATCATCAATCGGACAATCAGAAACAAAAATAATTGCTTCAACAAATGTGTTTCAAATAGAAAAGATAGAAAAGATTGGTAAAGCTGATTATCCAAAGCTTATTGAAATATCATTACACCTTGCCAAAGAATACGGTAAACAGGCAGTTTTCACAAAAGCTTCGATAGAAAAATACTTTAATACTGAAAAATCGCTTCCGTTTATTGCAAGATATCAAAATGAAATTATTGGATACATTATCGGAATCCCCTTAGAAGAACTAACCATGGAACCTTGGGCATTAAATGACGAGAACTATGGCAAACACAACACCCTGTATACTTATGCTTTTGTAATAATGGAAAAATATAAGTCCAATGGATATGCTAAAATGTTAAAAAGAGTTTATTTAAGCTGGGCGCAGAAACGAGATAGAATAAGTTGTATTACAGGTCATGTTTTATCTGGAACTGCGGATGCCAAAGATAACAGTATAAAGATAATATCTTTTGAAGAAAATTGGCAAGGTACTGGAAAATCTTTTGAATATTATAGAAGATCTTTTGATGAGGGAGTTGAGAGCTCTATTTTTAGCCCTCCTCTAGAAACTACTATCTAGTATCTGAATACCACTTATAACTAGCAATTAAACCAAATACTGAACATAATGAAAACATAATATTCACTACCCAGTCATCAATATGCCCTATTCCAAATACTGGGGATTGATTAAATAATCTAATTGACCATAAAATCTGTCCTAAAACAAAAAACGAAAAGGATACTACAAATAATAAAGTTACTTTTTTCATTTTTTTATAAGACTTACTAATAACAATGCAGAAGATGAAATAGCTAATGCTGGAATAACAGCTTCATCAAGGCTCCATTGATTTCCAAAATAAACTGTAGCAACTATTCCCGATATAATTGAGCATATGGCTCCATACTTTGTTGCTTTATCCCAAAAGAATGCAGCAAGAAGAGTTGGAGTAATTGCAGTTCCATAAATTGTAAATGCATACAGCGCTTTTTCAAAAATAGTTGTATCAGCGGCAAACATTCTTGAAACCCAATATGAGAAAAATCCTAATGCCAGTACTAACATTCTGCTAAGTGTAACAATCATTTTATCTGAATATTTTTTATTAGAATACTTTAAATAAATATCGTTAATCAAAATAGTTGTGGGAACTAATAAAAAAGAATC
>CBFHKL010000037.1:2688-6316 GCA_965656415.1 uncultured bacterium | reverse complement strand
CAGTATATGTTCCGAGATTAACAAATGACTCAATTGAACAATTTTTTGCAAAAAATAACATATTATCTCCCAATTTTATTTCTTTTATTACAGATAATAATTTAAATGCAATTAATTCTCTTAATTCTTGTGATAAAGAGCAACTTCTAGATTGTATAAAAGATTATTTTAATGCAATTAGATATAAAAACGCAGAATCTATTTCAAGCTTTATAGATAAAATGGAAAGCTTATATAAATCTTCAAGAAATGAATTCAATTTTCATTTATCTGTCATTGGCAAGTTCATTAAGCTTACTTCAATGATTAACCAGTCCATTGAATATGATATCGAATTTGAGGAATTTGAGGAACTAGCATTAATTATTAATAACAAGTATGAAAATATGGATCAACTCAAATTAATTAAAAATATTGAAGAGTTTACAAGTTCACTAGATGGAAATGCAAATCTAAGATTATCATTAATGAACATGATTATTAATTCAAATAAGGCATTAAATTAGCACATGGAAAAGTATTATATAACTACACCTATATATTATGTTAATGATAAACCACATATTGGGCATGCATATACAACAATACTTGCAGATACCATTTCAAGATTTAGGGCTTTAATAGGTGAAAACCCCACCTTTTTAACTGGATTAGACGAGCATGGTTTAAAAGTCCAGCAAGCAGCAGAAAAAAATGGAAAAAAGCCTCAAGATCACTGTGACTCGATGGCTCCAGCATTTATAGATTTATGGGAAAAATTAAATATTAATTATTCAGATTTTATAAGAACTACGGAGCATAGACATACAAAAATTGTTCAGCAAATTTTAACAAAAGTTCATGAATTGGGTGATATATATATGGACGAGTATGAAGGATGGTATTCAATTTCTGAAGAAAGATTTATTACAGAAAAGGAACTTGATTCTGGTCAATTTGGTGAGGTAAAACAAATAAAGGAAAAAAATTATTTCTTCAAAATGAGTAAGTATCAAACAACTTTAATAAATAAAATTGAAAAAGATGAATTGTTAATACAACCAAAAAGTAGAAAGAATGAGGTACTTGGTTTTCTTAAAAATGAATTATCTGACCTTTGTATTTCAAGACCAAAATCTCGTCTTGAATGGGGGATAGAGTTACCTTTTGATAATAATTATGTAACATATGTATGGTTTGATGCTTTAATAAATTACATATCAGCTATAGGATTATATAAGGATGATAAACAGTTTTCTTCTTTGTGGCCTGCAGATGTTCATTTAATTGGTAAAGATATTTTAACTACCCATTCAGTATATTGGCCTACAATGTTGCTATCATTAGGACTCCCATTACCACAAAGAATTTTTGCACATGGATGGTGGCTAACAGATGATAAGAAAATGAGTAAATCGTTAGGAAATGTCGTAAGCCCTTTAATGTTAATAGATGACTTTGGAGTTGATTCTGTTAGATATTATTTAATGTCTGAAATGGTATTGGGTATGGACGCTACATTTTCTTCAGAATCTTTTGAAAAAAAATATAATAGTGACTTAGCAAATGATTTTGGGAACCTTGTGAGCAGAGTTTCAACTTTAATAAAGAATAATTTTGATGAAAAGATCCCAAAAAGTAGTTTAGTGGATTCTGACCTTAGTTCCAATTTTCAGAAAATAGTATTAAAGGAACAACTAGATAACTTAGAGATTGATAAAGTAATTAATGATATAATGACTTTCATTCGAAGTATTAATGTTTTTATGGAAAAAAATGAACCATGGAAATTAGTGAAAAGCGATAAAGTACAAGCTGGAAATATATTATACCATTGTGCAGAATCATTAAGATTAGCTGCTGTAATGTTGTCTCCTGTGATGCCTTCAAAAACCAAAGATATTTTAAATATTTTAGGTACTAATAATGAAGAATTAGTTTGGGGTAAATTAAAATCAGGATCAAAGATTTCTACCTCAGAGCCTATTTTCCCGAGAATTAGTTAATGCTATTAATAGATACACATGCACACCTTTATTATGATAATATGCATGACAATTTATCTGAAGTTTTGTCCATAGCAGAATCAAATAATGTAAAAAAAACTATTTGTATAGGTACAGATCTTGAAACTTCATTAAAGTCAGTAGAAATCGCAGAGCAGTATGAAAATATTTACGCTACTGTAGGTATTCATCCGCATGATTCTAATGATACTCCTAATAATTATTTAATAGAGCTTGAAGAATTGTCTAAAAGTAAAAAAGTAGTAGCAATTGGTGAAATTGGAATTGATAATTATAGAAATCATTCTCCACAAGATATACAAAAAAAAGTAATGATTGAACAAATGGAGCTTGCATATAATTTGAATCTCCCGATTGTCTTTCATAATAGAGATGCAGATAATGAAATATTTGATGTTTTGAAAAAATATCCATTTCATAAAGCATTATCACATTGTTTTTCAAGTAATTTAGATTTTGCAAAAAAACTCATTGCTAATGGAATTAAAATTTCTTTTTCAGGAAATGTAACATTTAAGAATGCAACAAATACAGAAGTGGTGGAAAATATTTCGCTTAATGATTTTATGCTGGAAACTGATTGTCCATTTTTAACACCTCACCCATATAGAGGAAGTAAAAATGAACCAAAGTACGTTTTAACAATAGCTGAAAAAATTGCTGAATTAAGAGGAGAAACGTTAGAACAGATTGCATTATCAACTTCAAAAAATGCGGAACAATTTTTTAATATATAAATGGTTTTTGCAAAAAAGAAATGGGGACAGAATTTTCTAGTTGATAATAATCTATTAGAAAAAATTATTAAAACCATTGATATCAAAAAGGATGATGAAATATTAGAAATAGGCCCAGGACATGGAGCTCTTTCTGAAAAAATTATACAAAAAACTAAAGCATTAAAAATGGTTGAGATTGACCCTGAATTGATTAAAGTGATTGGTCAAAACCCTCTACTTTCACCATTTGAAATTTTTAATCAAGACATTCTTAAAACAAATCTTAAGGAATTAGGTTTAAATAGTCCAAAAGTCATTGGGAATATTCCTTATAATATTACCTCTCCAATTATATTTTGGCTTATTGATCATTTGCCTTACTGGAGTGAATCATATTTGATGGTACAAAAAGAGGTAGCTCAAAGATTAATAGCAGATATTGGATCTAAAGATTATAGTCGAATAACAGTAATGACTGGATTGTATTTTAATATTAGAATATGTTTTTACATTTCTCCAAATGTTTTTAATCCAAGACCAAAAGTTGAATCAGCTTTTATTTCTATCGCAAAGAATGATAAGTATGATATAAGCAAAATTGATACAAAGAGATATAGTCAGGTAGTGCGTATGGCTTTTAATCAAAGACGAAAGATGCTAAGAAATTCGCTCTCTACATTGGAAATTAATAGAGATAAATGCCATATTGATTTTAAGAGGAGACCCGAACAACTTACAATCGATGAATTTTTGGACATTTCTAATAATATTATATCCTAATTGGCATTTTTGAATTTTATCACTAAGTTTCCGCACAATGATTGAAGTAAATATAAAAGACAATGAATCTTTAGAGAGAGCTCTTAGACGTTTTAAAAAGAAATGGGAACGCTCTGGAGTACT
>CBFHKL010000037.1:0-2589 GCA_965656415.1 uncultured bacterium | reverse complement strand
TGGTCTTAGAGGTATAGCAAAAGATCATTTTACCCCTGAATTGATAGATAAGTATATTTCTGCATTTATTAACACTCAAAATATAAAGTCATGTGTTATTGGTAGAGATGGTAGGCCTTCAGGAAAGCAAATTGCTCTATGGGTTATCGATTCATTACATAAAAAAGGAGTAAATGTAGATAATTGTGGTCTTGCCACAACTCCAACTATGCAAATTATGACCGAAAAAGAGAATTATGATGGAGGAATTGTAATTACTGCAAGTCATAATCCATCAGAATATAATGGATTAAAGTTTTTACAGAATGATGGAACATTTTTAAGCCCTGAACAATGTGAAGAATTATTTAAAGCAGTTGATCAAAATATTTCGGTAGAAAATTCAGAGTCATTAGGAGTAGTTTCGGATTATTCAACAGCTAATAAAGAACATATTCATAAGGTTTTATCTGCAAAGTGTATAGATGTTGAAAGTGTTATTCAAAAAAAGTTTACAGTGGTCATAGATGCTGTAAATGGAGCAGGGTCTTATATATTACCAACACTATGTGAACAATTAGGCTGCAAAGTAATAACAATTAATTGTAACGGTGATGGTAATTTCACTAGAATACCAGAGCCATTAGCTGAAAATTTACAATCATTAGAGAAAAAAGTAATAGAAGTCGGTGCAGACATAGGTTTTGCAACAGACCCGGACGGAGATAGATTATCAATAGTCTCCAATAATGGTACAGCAATTGGAGAAGAGTATTCCTTGGTTTTAGCAGTGAAAAATTTCATGAATTTTCAAAGTAGTATGGTTGTAACAAATCTATCAACTTCAATGATGCTAGATAGCATCGCTAATAAAACCATAAGAACTAAGATTGGTGAAGCGCATGTTGTTCAAAAAATGAATGAATTAAATATTTCAATTGGTGGTGAAGGGAACGGAGGAGTGATACTTAAAGAAGCTCATCTAGGAAGAGATTCATTAGTAGCAATTTCTATGATCCTGAGCTTATTATCTACATCTGGAAAATCTATAACTGAAGAAATTGCAGAAATACCAAAATATTTAATGATTAAGGATAAAATTCGTATTAATAAAAATATTGATTTTGATAGCCTTGAAACTATATTTGATTGTGACGAAATTAATAAGCTGGATGGCATAAAATTTAGTTGGCCTGATAAATGGATTCATATAAGAAAATCTAATACTGAGCCAATTATAAGAATTTTTGCTGAAGCGTCAACTCAACTAGAAGTTGATGAATTAATTAATACATTAAAGAATTATTTAAAATGAAGTTATTAGAAAAAAAACATAATCCTTCAGATATTGAGAGCAAGTGGTATAATCATTGGCTGGAAAAAAAATATTTTTCTAGTAAAGAGTCCGATAATCACTATACTATTGTAATTCCTCCACCAAATGTTACTGGGAAACTCCATATGGGCCACGTTCTTAATAATACTATCCAAGATATCTTAATTAGAAAAGCAAGAATGGAAGGTAAAAATGCTTGCTGGATTCCAGGCACAGATCATGCATCAATTGCTACTGAATCAAAAGTAACCAAGATGCTTGAAGATAAAGGAATAGATAAAAAAGACTTATCTAGGGAAGAGTTTTTAAAATATGCTTGGGAGTGGAAAGAAAAATATGGTGGTACTATTATTAACCAATTGCAAAAACTAGGATGTTCATGTGATTGGGATAAAACTAGTTTTACAATGGATAAAAATTATTCTAAAGCAGTTTTAGAGTCTTTTGTTCAATTATACAATAAAGGATTGATTTACAAAGGTAGTAAGCTAGTGAATTGGTGTCCAAAATCACAAACAGCATTAAGCGATGAAGAGGTTATTTTTAAAGAGGTGAATGGAAATCTTTGGTATATAAAGTACGCAATTAATAATTCAGACTCATTTATAGAAATTGCCACAACAAGACCTGAAACTATGTTAGGTGATACAGCTATAGCAGTTAATCCAAAAGACAAAAGATATAAGAAATTAATCGGTCAAACTGCCATATTACCTTTAGTTGGTAGAAATATTCCAATTATTGCGGATGATATGGTTGATCCTGAATTTGGAACAGGATGTGTAAAAATTACTCCCGCACACGATTTAAATGATTATGAAGTAGGAATCAAGCATAATCTTGAAATGATTAATATTATGAATTCTGATGGTTCAATTAGCGACAAAGCTCCAGATAAGTATATAGGTATGTCGAGAGAAATTGCGAGAAAAAAAATAGTCTCAGATTTAAGAGACATTAACCATCTTATAAAAGAAGAAGATTATATTCATAAAGTGGGATATTCAGAAAGAGGAAATGTACCAATTGAATACTATTTATCTGAACAATGGTTTTTAAAGATGGAAGATATAGCTAATCCAGCTATTCAAGCAGTTAAAAATAATGAAATTAATTTTTATCCAAATCATTGGGTCAAAACTTATAATCACTGGATGGATAATATTCAAGATTGGTGTATAAGTAGACAACTTTATTGGGGGCACCAAATCCCTGTTTGGTATAAAAAAGATTCTGATCGATCAAATCCAGACAACTGGTTTGTTTCTACTTCA
>CBFHKL010000036.1:6095-6379 GCA_965656415.1 uncultured bacterium | reverse complement strand
GATAACAGTAGAGCCAATATTGGTCTCGTTTACCTTAAGCGCAGAAATATTTAATGATGTTTTTAGCGGTTTTAGTTCAGGTTCCTGATTATTAAGAAGCTGTCCAAATGCTAAATTGGATAATACTATAATAAATAAAATTTTTTTCATGAGTACTTTTTCCTTTTTAATATTTTTGAAAATACATTTCTATGCAAAAATTAATATATTAAGTTTTTAACAACAAGTAAGCATAAAATTTTACTTAGTTATTATCTTTTATTTTCATTTATCATTGATAAATT
>CBFHKL010000036.1:0-6085 GCA_965656415.1 uncultured bacterium | reverse complement strand
CGGTTGAATGCACTGGTCTTGAAAACCAGCAAGGGTGCAAGCCCTTCAGAGGTTCGAATCCTCTTGCCTCCGCAATGAAGAATCCTCGTGTTAGATTCGCACCAAGTCCTACCGGTTATTTGCATATTGGTGGTGCAAGAACTGCTCTTTTTAATTGGCTATTTGCAAAACAAAATAAGGGTACGTTTTTATTAAGAATTGAGGATACAGACCTAGAACGTTCCAAATCGGAATATATTAATCAAATTACCGATGCTCTTTCCTGGTTAAATCTTAAATGGGATGAAGATATAGTACTTCAATCTAATAACAAGGCTAGGCATGAAGAAATGGTACAAAAAATGCTTGATAATGGTACTGCGTATCGTTGCTTCCTTCAAAAAGACGAATTAGATCAATTAAGACAGGTTTCTGAGCAAAAAAAAGAAATATTTAGAGTGCCTCAAACGTATAGAGATTTATCAAAAAATGAAGAACAAGAATTGCTCAATGAGAAAAAGTCTTTTACTGTTAGATTAAAAGTTCCAGAAGGTGAAATAGAATTTACTGATTTAGTTTACGGAACTATTAAAGTTCAAAATAAAGATTTAGATGATTTTATTATCGCTAGGTCGGATGGATCGCCAACTTATAATTTTGTGGTAGCTATAGACGATTCAGATATGAACATTTCTCATGTTGTTAGAGGAGATGATCATTTAGCCAATACGCCAAAACAAATTCTTGTATATAGAGCATTAGGTTTAAAAGAGCCTATTTTTGCTCATTTGCCAATGATTTTAGGTTCAGATAAAAAAAGATTAAGTAAAAGACATGCTGCAACCAATGTACAAGAATATAAGGAAAAAGGATTTACTGCTCAGACGATATTAAACTATCTATCTTTATTAGGCTGGAATCCTGATTCTGATAAAGAAATATTTAGCGATAATGAATTAATTGAAAGTTTTCAATTTGATCAAGTTCAAAAAAAATCAGCAGTTTTTGACGAAAAAAAATTATTATGGATTTCCCAACAACATTTAACAGAAATGAGTGTTAGAGATGCAATGAATGAGATTTATAAACTTAATCCTGATTGGGGAGATGGATTGGATTGGAATTATTTAAAAGAAATTGTCAAACTTATTAAAGATAGATCTAAAACAATTTCGGAGATAGCTGAGATGTCAGAACTCTTTTTTCAAGACTCATTGGAATACGACCAAGAGTTAATATCAAAAACATTCAAGGAAGAATCTGCTTCCATTACAAAAGATTTTAAAAATGCAATTGAATCAACCCAAAAATGGGACAGATCCGAGATTGAAAATATTTTTGACAATCTAATGACACAGCATGATGTACAAATTGGAAAAGTAATGAAACCGATAAGAGTTGCTTTAACTGGTATTCCGTATGGTCCTGGAATCTTTGACTTAATTCTATTACTAGGAAAAGAGATGTGTCTGAAGCGTCTAAGAAAGCTTTTATCCTTACTAGATTAAAAAAGTTTTATCAGGTTGAAGCTCTGATATTTGATTAATAACTTCAAAGTAAATTTACATATGCGCCCGTAGCTCAATTGGATAGAGCGTCTGGCTACGGACCAGAAGGTTGTGGGTTCAAGTCCTTCCGGGCGTACTAATGTCTGAAATCAATCTAACTCAAAATACTCACGAAGACTGGATGAGAAAAGCTTTACGTTTGGCAAATAAGGCTATGCTTGAAGACGAAGTTCCTGTTGGAGCAATTGTCGTCTATAAAGGTAAAATTATTGGTCAGGGATATAATCAATGCAATACATTAAATGACGCAACTGCTCATGCTGAAATGCTTGCTATTACCGCTGCTTCAAATACTTTAGGAGATTGGAGGCTAAATGACTGCACAATGTATGTTACTAAAGAACCGTGTTCGATGTGCGCTGGAGCAATAGTTAATAGTAGGATAGAGTTTTTATATTTTGGCTGTTACGACGAAGATTATGGGGCTTGTGGATCTAAGTTTGAAATATGTGGAAATGTTAGTTTGAATACGCCAGCAGTAGTAAGAGGAAATTTGCTTGCTGGTGAATCTCTTGCTTTAATTCAAGAATATTTTTTTAAGAAAAGACAGAAAAAAAAAGAATTTTAAATAATAAATGGAAAGATAGCTTTTCTATCTTTTGGATAGGATTCAAACTTGCTATGATACCATTGATGTCCTTTAATCGCTCTTGGAACAAGATTGGCCATCGTCCAAATCATAAAGGATAATCCAGCAAGAGACCAGGTCATTATTGCAAAGGCCATCCATTCAAGTATCTCCCCTAAATAGTTTGGAAATGATACATATTTAAACATAAAGCCTTTAGGAATTTTATATTCTCCAGATTTTGATCGAAGTGATAATAAAATATTATCTGATTTAATATTGATATATGCACCTGCAATAAATAAACAGACACCTAAAATGAAATTCCAATTAGACATATATTCAATGGAATATGCTTGAATGCTGCCTAAATGAGTACCATTAATATATCCATTAACCACATTAAATAAGAAAGCAAGCATTGCAATTAATAAGGGCATTTTAGCAGGGTTATTCTGTCTTAAAGGGTAAATAACACTTCTGTTTAGATAATGTAAAGACCATAAAGCAATAAAAGTAATATTTGTAGGTGTTTTTTCTATAGTTCCATTTAGGAAAAAATAAATCAATGCCAAAGGTGAAATAATTTCCATAATAAACCATCCTAGCTTGCTAGGAATCATAGGACCCCAGCTAGTTTTTGAAAATTTTCCGTATGGTGCTGGAATTTTAAGAAGCGTTATAAAGGTTATAAACCCTAAGGCAAGCCAAGCAAGAACGAATGATTCAAAATTTTGTAACATCGAAAACAATTTATGAGTAATATTTAAATCTTCAAATATCAGAAATATGCAGCATAAAAATATTATTATTACAGGAGCGACAGATGGTATAGGCTTAGCAGCTGCCAAATCTATTGCATCTAAAGGCTATAATATAGGTTTAGTTGGAAGAAATCCTGATAAAGGTAAAAAAGCCATTGATGAGATTATTGCACACTCTGGCAATAAAAATTTAGATTTTTTTGAGTGCGATCTTAGCCTTGTAAAGAACGTTAAAACTTTAGCAGATCAGATTAAACAGCAGTATAGTAACATTGATGTTCTACTTAATAATGCTGGTGGTGCAAATAAGACTAAAAATATTACTTCGGAAGGACTTGAAAAAACATTTTCAACCAATCAAATGAATTATTTTGTCCTTTCTACAGAACTGTTAAATATTATTTCTGAGTCAGATGATGGTAGAATTGTCAATGTAGCTTCTAATGCTCATATTGGAGCTGAAGTAGACTATGCAAACATCAATTGTGAAAAGAGTTTTTCTGCTTGGACATCCTATTGTGTATCTAAGTTGATGAATATCATGTTTACGTATCAATTAGCTTCTATGCAGGACAAAGTGTCCGTAAATGTATTACATCCTGGATTTGTAGATACCAATATTGCAGGTAATGAAGGTAATTTGATAAAATATATCGTAAAATTTGGTGCAAAAATGTTTGCTAGAACTGTAGATAATGGTGCTGATTCAAGTATTTACTTATCTACATCTGATGAAGTTAAAGGAGTTTCAGGTAAATATTTTTTTAAATGTAGAGATATCCGCTCTTCCAGAGCGTCTTATGTTGAGGAAGATTGGCAAAAAGTATGGGATTTATGCAGTGAGTATAAAAATAAGTTAATATGAGAAAGACAATTTTAAATAGAGGTGATTACGATTTCTTTACTTCAGCTGAAACTAGGTGGAGAGATGTTGATACTTTAGGTCATATCAACCATACTATTTATCTTAGTATCTTAGAAACAAAACATAAAGATTTTATTGATCATATTTACGGGGAAACCACTTATGATTTGGGATTAAAAAGTACCGCAGCAGGGTTATTAGCTTCAATGGATGTCACATATATAAAACAAGTTCACCATCCTGTTAAATTAGATATTGGATGTCGTATTACAAGAGTTGGAAGTAAAAGTTATGATGTGCATCAAGGCATTTTTGTTGAAGGTGAAAATGATCCATCTTTTCAAACGATCCATACCTTTGTAATGTTCAATTTTGTAGAACAAAAATCAATTCCAGTTCATCAAGTAGTTATTGACAATTTAAGGGAGTTAGAATGATTACATTATTATCACCATCAAAAAAGTTAAATTTTAAACATCAAGATGCTGTTTCAGCTTTTACGCAATGCGATTTTATTGAAAGCGCTCAAGAGCTTGTTAATCAGGCCAAGAATTTGACAGCTCAAGATTTAAAAGATTTAATGAAAATTAGCGATTCATTAGCGAATCTTAACAAAGAGCGTTTTAATAATTGGTCTTTGCCTTTTAATCAAGAAAATTCTAAGCAAGCAATACTTGCATTTGATGGTGGGGTATATTCTGGATTAGAAGCTCATACATTTAATCAGAAAGAATTAGACTTTGCTCAAGATCATTTACGAATTCTATCTGGTTTGTATGGAGTATTGAAACCTTTAGATTTAATTCAACCATATAGGCTTGAAATGGGTACAAAATTTGAAAATGCCAAAGGAAAGAATTTATATGATTTCTGGAGCAATGAGGTGACTAACAATCTTAATAAAAACATTAAAAAACATGATAACAAGACCATTATAAATTGCTCCTCAAATGAATATTTCAATGTTATTAATCAAAACAATCTTGAAGGAAACATACTAAATACAGTATTTAAAGAATATCGAGAGGGTGAGCTTAAATTTATATCATTTAATGCTAAAAAAGCTCGCGGTTTGCTTGCAAAGTTTATAATTAATAATAGAATAGCAAGTAAGAATGATTTGAAAGATTTTAACTTAGACAATTACAAATTTGATATGTCATTATCAGATGAATCAACATTTGTATTTACAAGATAAAGGGAGGAAATAATGAAAAGAATATTAATATTACTTTCATTTTTAGCAATTAGTTGTCAGTCTAACTCTGGCGAAATGCCAAGACAAGCTGGCCAAGCTTCAAATGAATTAATGGACGGATTAGAAGCAATGCATCATGTTCGTTTTGCTGAAGCAAGAGGATTGTTTTTAGAGGGTATTGAAAAAGATTCAAATTGTGCTTCATGTTATTTGAATTTAGGTAATGCTGAGCAAGATAGAGTTCTAAGAAGAGTATATCTTGAAACTGCTTTAGATTTAGCTAAAAAAGGACATCCAGAAACAAAGTTGATGGAAGCAGCTGTAAATTGGATTAATGGCGAAGGTGGAAGATTTGATGCTTACCCTGATTTATATAAAAAATATAAAGGTGATAACTTTCTAGCTGCTGGAGCATACCGATTTCAAGCATCTAACGAGTTTCCCGACTATGGTGTTGGACTTTTAGAAGAAGCAGCATCTAGACTGAACAAAGGTCATTTATATAATTTATTAGCTTACTCGTATATTAGAAATTATAACGCACCTGGAAATAGCGAAGATGATGAAATGTATGAAAAAGCATTAGGATATATTGAAAAATATATAGAACTAAATCCAAATGAAGCTAATGCATACGATTCATTAGCAGAATTTTATTTGAATAAAGGAGATTTTGATAAAGCTATTGAAAATTATCAATTAGCATTTGAAGTTGATCCGGAGTTTGAATGGGCCACAAGAAATCTTTCAGTAGCTAAATATCAACAAAGAATGGCGGCAGATGATACTAAGTTAATTAAATGGACTAGCGAAAAACTAGACGCAAAAAATCTATTTAATCAAGGAATGTGGCAGTTTTATAATTTAGAATGGGAAAAAGCAAACAATTTATTCACCACAGCTATTGAGATGGATGAAAGCTTTGCTCTTGCTTATGCAATGAGAGCTAGAACACATCTTCTTATGCAAAATCAAACCTCTGCTACTGAAGACTTAGATGTAGCTGTTAGTATGTCTTTAAATGCTTCTGCAGAAGAGAAAAAAATGATACTTACGCTATATGATGATAATCAGCTTGGCACTAATTCTTTTGATAAAGTAGTTGAGAGATTAGTTGTAAGATATCCTGATGATTCATTTTTA
>CBFHKL010000035.1:6594-6878 GCA_965656415.1 uncultured bacterium | reverse complement strand
ATTTTATCTTTTTTACCAGTAACCATAAGATCTAAATCAGATGATTCCATTTGCTCATGAGTGGGATTCAAGACATATTCTCCGTCAACTAATCCTACCTTAACAGAAGCAATTGGACCATCAAATGGTACAGGTGATAATAATAAAGCTGCAGAAGCACCAATTGCTGCTACCACATCTGGCGTATTAACGCCATCATATGACATTGTTGTTAACATAATTTGTAACTCATGTCTGTAATTCTTAGGTATTAGAGGTCTAATTGGTCTATCTGTCAAACGTGA
>CBFHKL010000035.1:0-6584 GCA_965656415.1 uncultured bacterium | reverse complement strand
GTCTGTAGGTTTTGCCTCTCTCTTAAAGAAACCTCCGGGAATTTTTCCGCCCGCATAATGTTTTTCTCTATATTCAACCTGCATTGGGAGAAAGTCTATACCTTCTCTTGGTTCAGATGAACAACATACTGTTGCAAGAATTGCAGTTTCTCCGTATGTAATAAATACGGAACCACCAGCTTGTCTTGCTATTTGTCCAGATTCTATTTTTAACGGTCTTCCCGCTATATTTTTTTCTACTTTTATCATTTTCTTCTTTATCTTCCTCTTATCGATAGTTTATTAATTAATTCATCGTAACTATCTAGTTTAGTTTTTCTTAAATACTTCAATAGCTTTTTTCGCTGTGACACTAACTTAACTAAACCATGTTTTGAATGAACATCTTTCTTATGCATCTTTACATGTTCTGTCAATGATCTAATTCGATCAGTTAGAAGTGCAATTTGCGCTTCACTACTACCGACATTTTTAACATCAAGACCTGCGTCTTGAAGAAGTGTACTTGTTTCTTTACTATATTTCATATTTCTCCTTAAAAGCATCTATCAGTTTAATACATACTTCTTTATCTTTTTCAATTTGTTCGATTAATAATTCCATATTATCAAACTTTTTTTCATCTCGAATTTTATGTAAAAATTCAATATAAAAATTCTTATCGTATAGATTGCCGAATTTATCAGATAAAATGTGAACTTCCATAACAAATTTTTTTTCATTAAAAGTTGGTCTCACGCCGGCATTTGTCATCCCAAAATAATTTTCTCCGTCTAAAAACACTCTTGAAAGGTAAACTCCTGTACTTGGAAGTAGTTGATTTTTAAATGTCGGAATAAAGTTAGCAGTTGGATAATTCATTGTTTTTCCACGATTTGACCCTGAAACAATCTTAGCATTAAATCCGTAAAATCTACCTAAATAATCATATACCTTGCTTGAATTACCATCTAAGATCAATGATCTAATTAAACTACTGGAAATCGTACTACCTTCGTGCTCTATCATTTCTGGTACATGAAGTTTAATATCATTTTCTTGACAGAAAACTTTCAAGAAAGCTAAATCACCTTCTTTTTTATGTCCAAAGTAATGATTTGTACCGACTGAAATAACTTCAGGATTAAATAAATCTTTCAAAACAGTTTCTGCAAATACCTGTGCAGTTGTTTGGGAAAATTGTTCTGTGAATGGTATAATTAATACTTTATCTAATCCAATTTCTTCTAAAGTTTTTAACTTAAAATCTTGGCTTTGCAATGTAATTGGCTTTGGTTTATCCGAAAGCACATAAAATGGATTAGGACTAAATGTGATTAAACATGATGGAATGTTTCTTTTTCTGCCTTCTTTAACAATATATGAGAGCACATCATGATGTCCTTTATGTATCCCATCATAATTACCCACTGTTATTACAGAGCTTGATAATTTCTTAAAATCTTGAATTGATGTTATGACTTCCATAAATACTCAAAATTTTTAATTGTTAAAGATTCGTTTAATTTATACTCTCCAACACTTAATCGCGTTAAGCTTATCAAATGTCCAACCGTACCCAAATATTCAGCTATATCTTCCGCTAAAACTCTAATGTATGTACCTGAGGAACATTCTACTATAATTTTTAAAGTGTTTTTATCTATCATATCAATATTTAAACGTTTTATTGTTATTAACTTTGGGTTTGTTTTTATTTCTATATTTTTTCTAGCAAGCTTATAAAGACGTACTCCATTGATTTTCCTTGCTGAATACATAGGAGTTCTTTGTAATAATTCTCCAATAAATTTATCAGCACAGTCTTTTAAAGATTTGACAGTTATTTTTGGTACTTTCTTTGATTCAACAATATTGCCTGTAAGGTCCATAGAATCAGTTTTTTCACCTAATTTTACTATTCCTTCATAAGTTTTATCAAACTGAATAATATTTGATAATTTCTTTGTTGATTTTCCAACTCCAAGAACCAATACTCCGTCTGCAAAAGGATCTAAAGTTCCAGAATGTCCAACCTTTTCTCTTGTTATATGTTTCACTTTTTTAACTATAGAGAAAGAAGAAAAATCTTTAGGCTTATAAATATTAAATATCATACTAATCTATCTCTTTAATAAGCTTGTCAATTTTTTCAAACTGCTCAAATGAATCATCATAAAAAAATTTTAATGTAGGTGTCGATCTAAGCTTTAATGAAGATGATAAAAATTTTCTAAAAACAGGTACCAATTGATTTAACTCTTTATTAATTATTTCAATTTTTTTTGTTGGATTAATTATACTGTAATATAGGTTTGCATGTTTTAGATCAGCTGTCATTTTAACTGATGAAAAAGTTATAAAACCATATTTCCTTAAATCCATCTCTCGGGTTAAGATATCATTTATGGTTTTTAAAACTTGTTGTGATACTCTTTCTGATCTTGAAAACGGTTTATTATTCAACTGTCTGCTAATGTTCTCTTAATTTCATTTATTTTATAGGCAACAATTCTATCGCCTTCAAAATACTTTTTAACACCTTCAACTGATATACCACATTCCATACCAGAATCTACAGATGCTACATCATCTTTAAAGCGTTTTAATGAGGTAATTGAGCCTTTGGAAACAAACTCTTCTTCTTCACGAATTAACCTTACAAAACAATCTCGCGTAATTTTACCTGATTCAACTTGTGAACCAGCAATAAATCCAATTTTTGGTATTTTAAATGATTCTTTTACTACAGCAACACCAATGATTTCTTCAACCATATCTGGTTTCAATAATCCCTCAACAGCCATTTTTACATCTTCTACAATTTGGTAAATAATACTGTATGCTCTTATTTCAACATTATTTTGGCTTGCTAATAATTTAGTATTAGAAGGAATTTGTACACCAAAACCTATAACAATAGCTTGTGAAGCTTGTGCTAATAAAACATCCGATTCAGTTACATTACCAACACCTTTATGGACGATATCTACACCAACTTCATCGTTATTAATTTTTTCAATACTTTGGATTAAGGCTTCTATTGATCCATCAGAGTCTGCTTTAATAATAATATTTAAATTATTAATATCACCTTCCTTAATCTGTGCAGATATACTATCCAAAGATGTTTTTTGAACCATTTGAAGATCTATTTCTCTTTTAATTCTTTGTCTTTCATTTGCTATCTTCTTTAAATCAGATTCATTTTCAACTTCAGCAAATATATCTCCTGCCTGTGGAACTTGATCAAATCCAAGAATTTGAACTGGATCAGATGGTTTTGCCTCCAAAATTCTTTCATTTCGTTCATTCATAATTGCTCGAACTTTACCTGGATGATTGTTGCAAATGAAAGGTGTTCCAACTTTTAAGGTACCTTTCTGAATTAAAACGGTTGCAACAGGACCTAAACCTTTATCAAGCTTTGAATCTATAACAATACCTTTACAGTCAATCTCTTCATTAGCCTTAAGATCTAAAACCTCAGCTTCAAGTAAAATTGCTTCCATTAACTCATCAATTCCTACTCCTGTTATTGCAGATGTATTAACTGATTGTACTTTACCGCCCCACTCTTCAACTAAAACATTCTTTTCAGATAATTCTCTTTTTACTATATCGGGATTTGCACCTTGTTTATCAATCTTATTAATAGCTACTACTATTGGTACTTCTGCAGCCTTTGCATGATTGATAGCTTCTATTGTTTGTGGCATAACACTATCATCTGCTGCTACAACAAGAATAACTATATCTGTAGATTGAGCACCTCTCGCTCTCATTGCCGTAAAAGCTTCATGACCTGGAGTATCCAAAAATGTAATTTTATTTTTATTATGTAGTACTTGGTAAGCTCCAACTCGTTGTGTTATTCCACCAGATTCTCCAGCAGCAACTTTTGTCTCTCTAATATAATCTAATATAGATGTCTTACCGTGATCAACATGACCCATAATTGTAACAACTGGTGCTCTTTCAATTGCTCCTGATAATTCTTCATCTGAATGAGCAGTAACAAACAGGTCATCTACAACTTCTTCGTATTTTCTTAATTCTACGTCATACTCACCTGCAATTAATTCTATAACATCCCATTCAAGTCTCTGATTTACAGTAGCCAAAATTCCCATTTGTAAACATTTTCCTATAACTTCGCTTGTAGGGACGTCTAATACCTTTGCTATTTCATCAATACTAGAATATTCTGCCAACTCAATTGCTCTTGTTTGATCTCCATCATCAAGCTTTGAATCTTTTTTGGTTTTTTTATAGGATTTCTTTTTAGGTCCAGAGTCTATCGATGCAAGAGTCTTTTTAAGTCTTTTGATAGCAGAACTATCTTTTTTTAGCTCATCTTTATGTTTTTTGGTCTGTTTTTTATCTTCTTTCTTTTCTGGCTCTCTTAATGAGATTTTTCTCAATTTTTTCTTAGGTTTAACCTCAACTTTAGTATCTTTTTTTGTATCCGTCTTTTTTGTGTTAGAATCTTTTTTTGTTGGTTCTTTAGTTTTTTCCTTTTTTGAATTACGCTGATCTTCAACAGACATAATTTTAAACTTCTTAACGGATTTAGATTTCATAACTACTTTTGAGTCATGAATTTCTTTTCTTACCTGCTCTTTTCTATCTCTCTCTGCAGATTGACGATCTTTTGCAAACTCAGTATATACTATTTGTTGCGTTTTACCGTCAATTGGAGACATATGACTTGATACAGAAATATCTTTAGACTTTAAAAAATCTAGGATATCATTATGCGATATATTTAGCTCTTTAGCTAACTGAAATATTCTTATTGATTCAGACATCTATTCTTCTTCTTTTTCCTCTACATTTTTAGGCTCTATTTCACTATCAGCTACATTTTCTTCCGAGTCATCTTTTGATTCTTCGATTGGCAAGTTCTCTACATCTTCTTCAACAACCTGATTTACATCCGAATCATTTTTTTCTTCAGAGATTTCGATTACTTCCTCAGTTTCATCATTTTTATTGTGAGTAATTTCAATAAATAAGTTTACAGCATCACTTATAGACCTAACTTCTTTTTCATTTAACTCTAATTCATCAGTTAAAACATATTTTTTTGTATTTAAATAGTTGGCAACTGAAATAATTCCTACCTTTGCAAGTTTATTATTTAAGGTCTTTGTAATGCCTTTTAATGATTCTAGAGTTGTTTTTTGATTTACTAAAACTTCATCGTACTCAGATTTTGTATAAGCATCAATTGTATATCCTGTTAATTTTGAAGCTAAATTAATATTTACTCCACTTCTTCCAACAGCATTCTCTAGACCGCCTTCATCAAAAATAGCTACACAATACTTTCTATCGTCATCTATATATAAATCAATAGGTTTTGCAGGTGAAAGAGCTCTTGTAATAAATACTTCAGATTTTTCAGTATAGTTTACAATATCAATCTTTTCATTATTTAATTCTCTTACAACTGATTGAATTCTACTTCCTCTCATTCCTACACAAGCTCCTACAGCATCTATTCTTTTGTCGACTGAATGAACAATAATTTTACTTCTTTCTCCAGGTTTTCTTGCAATACCTTTTATTTCTATAATACCATCTTCAATTTCTGGAACTTCCATTTCAAATAACTTATAAAGAAATAAGTCGTCACTTCTGGAAATTAGAATATCTGGTCCTTTAGATGTTACCTCAACAGATTTAACTAAAGCTCTAATGGTATCTCCTCTTCTAAACCTTTCAGAGTAAATTTGTTCATTTCTTGGCATTCTCAACTCTGTTTGTTCGATATTGACGAATGTATTCTCACGATGAACCTGATGAACAGTTCCAATTATTACTTCACCTATTCTCTGAACGTAATCTTCATAAATGTACTGTTGCTGAACTTCGCGGGTTCTTTTATTTAAAAATTGTCTTGCATTTGCAACTAACCTTCTTCCAAAACGAGCAGGATCAATCACCTCAACAAAAGTATCACCTAATTTTAACTCGCCAGCAAGATCTGGCTCTAATTCAATAGCTCTTTCTAAGGTTATATCAAAATGATCGTCGTCAACTTCTTCAACAATTGTTTTTTCAACATATATTTCAATTTCACCTTTATCTAGATTAACAATAACACTGCAATTATCAGATTCACCAGTTTCTTTTTCAATGATAAATAAAAATAATTGCTCTATTATTGTACCAAGCTCTGAACGCTCGATATTCTTTTCTCTAGCTAATTCAATAAAAATTTCAATTAAATCTCTGTTAATCATAATAACCCTTCAATTTTTTTCATTATAACAAAAATGGGCCGTAGCCCATTTAATTCATTGGAATATATCTAATTAAAATCTTATTAACAAGTATCTTAGTTAATACTTAATGCTAAGCCGTAAATCTCTTCGTATAGCTCGTTATATGCAGGATTATTTGTATCAACAGAATCTAATAGCATTAAAGACTGATCTTTTTGACCATTTTGTGCTAATTTTTTGGCTTTTAGTATAGATATATACTTTAATTCATTTTTGGATTCAGTATGTTTCATTGCCTTATCAAACATTTTAACATCATTTTTTAACTCAGCTACCATGATATAACCTTCTTTTTTAAGATTATCATATTTT
>CBFHKL010000034.1:0-7039 GCA_965656415.1 uncultured bacterium | reverse complement strand
GTCAACATCTTTGCCGGGGTGGCGGAATTGGTAGACGCGCTGGTCTCAAACACCAGTGAGAGCAATCTCATGTCGGTTCGAGCCCGACCCTCGGTACAAAAAAAAGGGCTTTAAAAGCCCTTTTTTTATTAATTGTTGAAATTTATTCCTCTTCTTCAGGAGGGAAAACAGCATCGTTAAGTGTTTTTAACTGTTTCTTAATATCAGATAAATCTCTTCTAGTTCTACGTTTTTCAGAATCAAAATTATCCTCTAAACCTTCAAGATCACGTTGAACGTTTTTAATTCTTTTGGATAAATCTCTATCAACTCTTTTGATTTCGTAAGCAAGGTCATCAATTAAATTTCCTAGAGAATCAGCCTTAGCATAAATTAATTTAGTATTTGCTAGAATCATATCCTGTCCTCTTTTAATCTCTTTCCCTTGGCCGATATTTTCTAACTCAACTGCTTTTACTCTTTGTTTAAATTCTTTATTAACCATATCTACATGCTCTGCTTGCTCGCCTCTTAATTGAGCCATCTCATCCATAGCTGAACCATATTGCATTAATGAGAAACCAACTGCTAGAGTTAAAGCAAGAACAACAACACTTAAAATCTTTTCTGTACTAGATAACATAATAAATACCTCAATTGTTTTTTTAGTCCAAAGAAACTAATGAATGAAAATTCAATATGAAAACATTTTTTTCAATTAGGAACATTTCCAATTCTTGAAAGCCTAGGTAAATAGTTTTCAAGATCTAATGAAAACCATGTAATTACAGGCTGTCCAAGAATGTGGCTTTCAGGGACAAATCCCCAAAATCTAGAATCTTCACTATTGTCTCTATTATCTCCCATCATCCAATAATAATTTTGCTTAAGAGTATATGTATCAATATCGTTAATACTTAAATCATTAATCTTTAAATATTTTAAATATTCCTTTTTCATTAATGACATCCATGGATTGATTAATGAAGCATTCGGTTGCGGTACAAAATCATCAAAAACTTCTCTATCACCTGTTCTTCTATAAAGATCATAAGGATCTTCGTTTGTAAATGTAAGTTTTTGATCATTAAACACTAGTTCAACTTTGTTACCTTCAAATAACAATAAAGGTATAATTAACTCCCAATTCATATCTTCATCAATATTGTAAATATCGCCTTTGCTAGGGATAATCAGCTCTTTTAAATTATCTTTATTTCCAAGATTCATAAAAATACTTTCGTCAATATAAGATTCCGAAGTTGGATTTTCTGATAAAAACTGACCGCCATTGGGTAAAAGATATTCTTCATTATTTACGAAAACAGATCTGTTAATAATTTTAATTTTATCACCCGGTAGACCAATACATCTCTTGACATACTTATAAACGTTATCTCTAGGATATTCAAAAACTACAACGTCATCTCTTTCTACTTCTTTAAAAGCAGGGAATCGATAATCAGGAAGGAATGTTGGTATACTTATAGCTGTAAATGGAACCCAAATTTTTTGAGGAACCTTCATGCCATATATATATCGACTGCCAATGAGCATATCTCCTCTTAAAATATTTTTTTCCATACTACTTGTTGGAACAATATATAATTCAACTACTGTTTCTTTTAAGAAAAGAATAGCTAAGATTAGAACGAAAAGTGATTTAATCTCTTTAATAAAGTTATTCATTTTAAAATTTTATTTGATAATGGTTTAAATGTTAGCCTATGTATTGGTGTATGTGAGTACTGTTCTAATGCATTTAAATGTTTTTTTGTTCCATATCCGCTATTTGATAAAAAATCATATTCCGGATAAATATAGTGAAATGATCGCATTATTTCATCCCTTGTTACTTTTGCTATTATAGAAGCAGCCATAATTTGTTCAAATTTTTGATCTCCTTTTATAATACCTTCATTTTTAATATCAATATCTAAGGAGAATCCATCAACTAGAACTTTATCTGGCCTTACTGATAATGAATTTATTGCATCTATCATTGCATGCTCTGATGCTACTTTAATATTATGCTTGTCAATATAATCATTCCATTTAATACCTATTGATACTGATTGAGAATTTTCTATAATATTATCATATAGTATTTCCCTTTTCTTTTTAGATAATTTTTTGGAATCGTTCAGAGAAGTCATAGAAGTTTTTAAAATAACTGCTGCTGCTACAACTGGGCCTGCTAAACAACCTCTTCCTACCTCATCTACTCCTGCAATAATCATTTTTTAAATTAATAATAAAAAATCAATGTACATCTTTTAAAAAAATAATTAATATGTGTTCATGTCAAAAAATCAGTATACGCTTCTAGTTTTTGCATTAATAGGAATATTATTATTAATCCCAGGTTATGGTGTTCACTTTTTTGAACAAATTTGGAATTTTCCAGGCAATCTTTTACCGGATGATTTTAAAAAATCTTTTCCCCTAGCTACGATACCTTTAATGGTTATTTCTCTTTTAGGTACTGGTATATATATGACTTTTAAGCTAGGATTCCCGCAATTAACTCGCATTTGGCACGGTATTAAAGTTACCAGAGGAGACTACGATAGCACTGAAGACGAAGGCGATTTAAATCATTTTAAAGCACTTTCGACTGCTTTAGCAGCTACTGTTGGTATTGGAAATATTGCCGGAGTAGCGATTGCAATTCAAATTGGCGGTCCTGGCGCATTATTCTGGATGTGGATTACAGCTTTTTTTGGAACTGCTTTAAAATATGCTGAATGTACCCTTGCTGTTGAGTATAGAGAAACTGACTCACAAGGAAATACTGCAGGAGGACCTATGTATACTATAGAAAATGGTTTAGGCCCTAATTGGAGATGGCTAGCAGTAGTTTTTGCATGTTTTACAATAATTTGTTCCTTCTTTACTGGAAATGCTATTCAATCAAATACGCTTACACAACAACTATACAGTCAGCTATCTTCTACTTTTGGAACAGATAATTTTTTGATGGCTACAAAAGAAGTTGCTTTATTAGGTGACGTTTCAAGTATTTCTATTATGCATGTAGCTATCGGATTAATTTGTGCATCTATTGTAGGTTCAGTTATTTTGGGTGGTATAAAAAGAATAGGTAATTTTACAAGTTTACTTGTTCCGATTATGGCTGCTATATATGTTTTTTGTGCTTTATTCATAGTGATCACAAACTTTGATCAAGTTGGAAATGCTTTCAATACCATATTTACTATGGCTTTTAATCCACCATCCTTACTAGTTCCTGCAACTGGTGTTGCTTCAGGGGCATTTATAGCATTTTTAAATACGATGTTAATGGGTGTTAAAAGAGGTTTATTTTCAAGTGAATCTGGTCAAGGTTCAGCAGCTATTGCTCATTCAACAGCAAAAACACCTTATTCAACTAGAGAAGGTGTTGTTGCTTTATTAGAGCCATATATTGATACTATCATAATTTGTACTTTAACTGGTTTAGTAATTATGGTTACTGGTTCATGGAAATTTACTGAGTTTTACTCCTTAAGAATTGATTCATCAATTGTTGAATTAAAAGAAGGTGTATTGCTTACAAGCTATGCTTTTTCCCAAGGTATTCCATTTGGTAGTGAAATGGTTACAATTGCTGTAGTTCTCTTTGCTCTTTCAACTGCAATAAGTTGGTCATTTTATGGAGACAGAGCAACTGAGTATTTATTTGGATCTGATTATATAAAATATTATAGATACACTTATGTTATGATGGTTTTTGCTGGTTCGCTATTAACTTTAAAACAAGTTTGGAATCTTGGTGATGCTGCCCTTGCTTTCATGACTTTTCCCAACCTTATTGCGATTATTCTTTTAAGTTCCAAATTGAAAGATATTTCTTCTAAATACTTTGAAAAGTACTAATCATATTCTTGATACTGCATTAGAAATTTCAGACCATGCTGCTGAATTAATTCGCTTATCATCTAAAAAGATTAAATCGTTTAAATCTAAAGGAGAAGTCTCTAATCTAGTTACACAAACAGATATCGAAGCAGATAAACTTATAACAAGCAAAATTAAAGAGTCTTTTCCTGAACATAGCATTGTATCTGAAGAGCTTGGATCTAATAATTTATCTTCTGATTATACCTGGTATATTGATCCGATAGATGGTACAAACAACTTTGTACACAATTATCCATCTTTTGCTGTTTCTATAGGTATTTTCTACAAAAATGAGCCAATTGCAGGCGTAGTATATGATATCCCAAACAATGAAAAATATTTTGCTTTAAAAAATCAAGGATCGTTCTGTAATAATTCTAAAATATCAGTCTCAAAAAGAATGAATTTTAATGAAGGTTTATTTGTGACAGGATTTATTCCCTACGATGAAAAATTTATAGACAAAAACTTGCAAATTATTAAAAACATTAATCTTGGCTCGCATGGTGTACGAAGACTAGGTGCGGCATCTCTTGATATGTGCCATGTTGCTAAAGGAACTGTTGAAGGTTTTTGGGAATACAATTTGCAACCTTGGGACACAGCTGCAGGAAATATTATTGTAACTGAGGCTGGTGGAAAAGTTTCAGATGATAATAATAAAAACTTTGATTTTGGAAAATGTGTTGTTGCATCAAACGGGAATGTACATGATGAATTTGTTGATATTATTCAAAAATCTTAATTATAAATAAACGTTATATTTTTTTTAATATCATTTGATAAACTCTTGTGTACTGGACAATTGTGAGCAGATCTTTCTAAAATAGTTTTAATTTTCTCATCAAAAGATGTTGTGAATTTAATAGCTATATCTATCTGTGAAATCATTCTTGGCTCTACTCCCATTGTTTTCTTGACTGATGCGGTAGTTCCTTGCAAATCAATATTGTATTTTTGCATAGCTATACCCATAATAGTTAACATACAACTTGCAAGAGAAACACACACTAAATCAGTAGGGGAAAATTTTTGACCCAGACCTTGATTGTCTTTTGGAGCATCAGTGTTAATTTTGGAGCCAGAATCTAAATGCTCCGCTGAAGTTCTCAAATTACCGTCATAAGTAATTTCAAATTTGTCCATAAGATTTTAAGATAATTCTAAATAATCTTTAACATCAGATAAAACGCTTTTCATCAACTTTTCATCTGTTTCTAGTAATACTTTGACTTTTTCGCGTCCTTGTGCAATCTTATCTCCTTTATAGGAGAACCATGAACCCATTTTTTCAACTACACCACCTTGTAAAGCTAAATCCAACAAATCTCCAGCATATGAGATACCTTTACCGTACATGATGTCAAATTCAGTCATTTTAAATGGTGGAGCTACTTTATTTTTAACAACTTTTACTCTAGTTCGATTTCCAGTCATATCTGTACCTTCTTTAATGGCAGCTATTCTTCTAATATCTAATCTAACTGATGAGTAAAACTTTAGAGCTCTTCCACCTGGGGTTGTTTCTGGACTACCAAACATTACGCCAATTTTTTCTCTAATCTGATTGATAAAAACTACACATGTTCTAGATTTATTGATCGGTCCTGACAACTTTCTTAAAGCTTGCGACATTAATCTTGCTTGCAATCCAACAGTAACATCACCAATTTGTCCGTCAAGTTCTGCTTTAGGAACTAGTGCAGCTACAGAATCAATAACAATAACATCTAAAGCAGCTGTTTCAAGCAATTTTTGAAGTATATCAAGAGCCTGTTCACCAGAATCTGGTTGGGATACTAGTAAGTCGTCGGCATTACATCCAAGGTTTTTTGCATACTCAGGATCTAAAGCATTTTCAGCATCAATAAATGCTGCTTTTCCTCCATTTTTCTGACATTCAGCAACAATATGAAGCGCTAGGGTAGTTTTTCCCGATGACTCAGGTCCAAAGACCTCAACAATCCTTCCTTTAGGGACACCGCCGACTCCTAGAGCCATATCTAAAGATAAACATCCTGTTGAAATTGTTTCTACATCAAGCGTGGCTGTTCCACCTAACCTCATTATAGATCCATCTCCATATGCTTTATTGATATCTAATTGAACTGCTTCTAACGCTTTTTCTACATTTTTTGTTGCCATTGCGATTTTCCTCTAACTTTCTATGAATTTCTTAAAATTTTTCGTATTTCATTAAGACACAAGATAACAGTTAATTCACGATTTGTGATTCTGTCAGGTGTTAAATTATACTTCTTAATATATAAATTATTTTGATAAAATATTCCAACAAAAACTAATCCTACAGGTTTTTTTTCACTTCCACCATCAGGACCAGCAATTCCTGTAATACCAACACCAATATCTGAATTGTTTTTTTCAGCAATATTTTTTGCTAGAGCCTCTGCCACTTCCTCGCTAACAGCTCCATAACGATCAATTAAATCGCTTTTAACGCCTACATCATTAATTTTTAACTCGTTGCTGTAACAGACGCTTCCACCTTTAAAATATTTTGAACTTCCTGGAACATCTGTTAATCTTGCTGCTAATAATCCCGAAGTGCAAGATTCAGCTGTACTTACTGTCAAATTATGCTTCAAAAGCAAATCAGCAATTACCTGCTCTAATTTATCTTCATCAAAACCATAAACGTATTTTTTAATTCGTGGGACAATAGTATTAATTAATTCATCTACTAACTTTGCATTTGGGGAGGTGATTCGTATATCAACACCTAGCATTCTATGCGGTAAAAATGCAATATCACATTTTTCTTTATTAGCGTCAATGATATCTGTTATTTTTTCTTGTAGAATCGATTCAGGAACTCCTGTCGTTCTTATGCTTTTACAAACTACTTTATTTTTTAATGATTTTTCAATTTCTGGTAATACATAATTTGTAAACATAGATTTCATTTCTTTTGGAACTCCTGGAAGTGCAAAAAAATTAACTCTATTTTTATCGCCCGTTATTAATCCCTTAACACTTCTTAGGATTGAATCATGTTTTGCAGTGTAATGCAACCCTCTTGCAGTACCAACCAAGTTAGGAATCATAATTCCTTTTTTTGATTTATACGCTTGATTTTTGTTAAGATTTGGCATTTTGAAGTTTAATTTTTTAAATCTTTCCGATAAAATCTCCCAAT
>CBFHKL010000033.1:0-7130 GCA_965656415.1 uncultured bacterium | reverse complement strand
TTATTTAATAGAATATTATTTGTAGATTCAATTGAAGTTAAAGTCAATAAAGCAATTTCAGATCCAACTTATCGTTACACACTAGATGAAACTGAACCAGACAGTATATCCAAAATTTATAATCAATCTTTAATTTTTACTGAATCAGGTAATTTTAATGTCAAAGCATTTAAGAAAGGGTATAGAAATAGTGTAACTAAGTCTTTCTATTTTGATAAGATAAAAGCTAACGTTAACAACTATAGTTTAGTGTCAAAAAATATAGATCCTTACAATAATGATATTTTATTTGATGGTCAACTAGGGTCTCTTGATTTCAGAGATGGAAAATGGAATGGAACTTTTCACGAAGAAGATAAAGAAAAGGCAAAACAACAAGGAAGGAGAGAGAATTCTGGAAATTTGATTGTTGATTTTGACTTACCAAAAAATAAAAATGTAAGTGAAATTGCGGTTTCCTGTATGGAGAGCATTAACGTAGGGTTTATTCTTCATCCTGAATCAATAAGTTTATTTGATATTTCTGATGGATCTGAAAAATTAATTTCATTTATTTCTATTCCGAAGTCAAAAGTGGATGAACCAGACTCAAAAAGAATATTTAAATTGAACTTAAAACAAAAAAATATTCAAAAAGTCAGATTAAAAATTAAAAGCAATAGAAAACTTCCAAAAGGTCATGTTGCTGAGGGTCAGCCTGCTTGGGTATTTGTAGACGAAATATTTTTACTCTAACCCCATAATTTCAATCAGAAATTATTGATAATCATAAAATTAACTACTTTTTTGAGGAATTCGTAAATAAAATACTTTTTTATTAACATATTTTCAGCTAAAAAATTTGTAAATTGTAAAAATAACTTAATAATTATTTAACGATTAATTAAAATAAACAATTATGAAAACAAAATTCACGAAAATCTGTATGAGTTTTTTCCTGTTCTTTGCGTTGACTTTGTCTGCCTATGCTCAGCAAATTTCTGGTACGGTATCTGACGAAAATGGTGTTCCATTGCCTGGAGCGACTGTTGTCGTTCAGGGAACCTCAATTGGAGTTTCCACGGATTTTGATGGAAATTATTCTATTGATGCTAGTCAGGGAGACACCCTTGTATTTAGCTTTGTTGGATACTCTTCTCAATCTGTGATTGTAGGTTCTTCAAATACATTAAGCGTACAACTTCAGCCTGATAATTCACTAGATGAAGTTATAGTAACAGCTCTTGGTGTAAAAAGAAACACTAAAGCACTTGGTTATTCAGTAACTGAGGTTGATGGTAACGCAATAAGCGCCAATCCATCTACTAATGCTATAAATGCACTTCAAGGTAAAGTTGCTGGAGTTATGGTAACTGGAAGTGCTATGGGGGCAAAAGGATCAAGTAGAGTTGTGATTCGTGGTGCTAGCTCACTAACTGGAAATAACCAACCATTATATGTTGTTGATGGTATTACTATTAATAATGACAACTTAGGTGCTGCTGGTACTTGGGGTGGAACTGACTTTGGTGACGGTGTTTCAAGTATAAACCCTGATGATGTTGAATCCATCTCTGTTTTAAAAGGTGGAGCTGCTGCTGCTCTTTACGGATCTAGAGCTGCTAATGGTGTAATTATAATTACAACTAAAAATGGTCTTGGAAAAGAAGGTCTTGGTATAGAAGTTAATAGCACGACTCAATTTGATTTTGTAAATAATGATCTTTGGGATCCACAAACTACATATGGTTCTGGAAGACTAGGTGCTGTTCCTGCTAATCAAGCAGCTGCTCTTGATGATGTTTATTCGGCTTGGGGCCCTGCTATGATGGGGCAATTGGTTCCACAATTTAATGGTACTTCAAAACCTTATGTTTATGGTGGAGACAATTCTGATAAATTTTACAGGACTGGTACTACATATAGTAATACTGTTTCATTTTCAACTGGAGATGAAAATGGTAACACCAGATATTCAGTAACCAAACTAGATAATGATGATATTACTCCTAATTCTGCTTTAGATAGAACTTCATTGGGATTAAATACTAATCAAAAATTTGGAGAAAATATTTCATTGAATATAAATGTAAAATATGTACATGAGGATCAAGGTGGAAACCCGCGACTTTCAGATTTCCCAAATAACTCAAATTATTCAACTAAAATGTATGCTCCATCTGTTGATATAAATGATATGATAGGGCCAAATGGAAATGGTACTCTGGATGGTGTTGAGTTACAGACAAACAGTGGTACTTTTTCACAAAACCCATGGTTTGCTGCATACAATTTTATAAATGATTCAGAAAAAGAAAGATTAATTGGATCTGCTAATATAAGATGGGATCTTGCAGACTGGTTGTACGTAAGAGGACAAGTTGGAACTGATAGATATGACTATCATAGAACTATTTCAACTCCTTTTGGAACTAGGTATCAACCGCTAGGATCAATTGGTGAATATAAGCTTACATTCAAGCAATATGATGCTGATTTATTTTTAGGTACTGATAACCTTGCAATTACTGATGACGTAAGTTTAACTGCCTTCTTAGGTGTTGGCTCAAATTATCAACAATCTGAATCTGTTTCTGCAAATGGTAGTGATTTTATTGTTCCTGGGCTTATTAATGTAAAAAATACTGCGGCTCAGTCCAATGGTTATGGTTTTAGCGAAAAGAAAATTACATCTGCATTTGGCTCTGCTGAATTAGGGTTTAAAGATTTTGCTTATTTAACATTAACAGCTAGAAATGACTGGTTTTCTACTTTATCTTTAGCTGGCAAGAATGCTCCTAATAATGATTTATATACTTCAGCAAGTTTTTCTTTAGTTTTATCTGATGCATTAGATCTTGGAGATACTGTTTCATTCTTAAAATTAAGAGCTGGTATTTCGGAAGTAGCTGGTGGTGCTGATAACCCTTATGCTCTTAGTTTAACATATGGAATTGTTGGACAAGGTCACATGGGTGCATCCTTAGGTGCAATTACAGGGGGAACAATTCCTAACTCAGAAATTACACCTTTTGAAAAAGAGGAAACTGAATTTGGTTTTGATTTACGATTATTTGATAACAGAGTAAGCCTGGATGCAACATTCTATGACAACTCAACTATAGGTGATATTGTTGGAGTTTCTGCTTCATCAACATCTGGTTTTGGAAGTGCCTTAGCAAATTTAGGTCAAATTGATAATACAGGTATTGAGCTTTTACTAAAGGTAAAACCTGTTGTTACAGATGATTTTGCAATGGAACTATCATTTAATTATACTAATAATGACAGTGAGGTTGTTGCAACAAATGATACTGGGGGAAATATTTCAATGGATGAACCTAGAACTAGAAATCTTAGAGTAACACACGTAGTTGGTGAAAGGTTTGGAGCTTTATTTGGAACTTTCTTTGAAAGAGATGATCAAGGTAGATTAATACATGAAATGAGTAACGGATATCCAAGGCCAAAAATTAATAATAGTAGAAAAATTTTAGGATTTGGAGTTGCACCACAACAGTTAGGTATTGGAGCATCTTTTAGATACAAAGATTTTAATGCTGGTTTCTTAATTGAAGGTAAATCTGGCGGTCAAATATTCTCTGGAACGAATGCATTATTACATGGTGCAGGATTACACAAAAACACGATTCCAGCTGGAGGTCGTGAGGCAGGTTTTGTACCTGATGGTGTAATGGAAGATGGTACACCTGTTTCAGTTAGTATTCCTCAATCGCGTCAGGCTGATTATTGGCAACATTGGGATAATGCAGCTGAGGCTGGAATTTATGATTCTGACTACTTTAGAATGAGACAAATGAGTGTTGGATATAACTTCCCATCTAGTATGCTTGAAGGTACATTTATTGAATCTGCAAGCGTATCATTGATTGGTAAAAACTTATTCTTTATTACAAATAGTCTTGATAATGTCGACCCTGAATCTGCTTACAATAATAGTAATTCAGCTGGTTTAGAGTATTTTGGAATGGCTGTTCCAAGAACTATTGGTGTAAATGTTAACCTTAAATTTTAATTAAAATGAAAAAAATATTTACTTTATTATTCATTGGTTTCTTTATTTTCTCTTGTGAATTTGATGAGGGATTTGAAGAAATGAATGTTAACCCCGCTAAAGCTAACCAAATCGAAGTTGGTAACAAGTTGACTTGGACTATGCTACAAACAAGCGGTGGAAGATTTGAAAACTGGAGAAATAGTTTAATTTTAAATTCAGTTTTAATACAGCATAATGCAACTACACCATCCTACTGGGTTGGGGATAAATATTATCCAATTGCAGGTTATGCAAATCCATATTATACTTCATTATGGGACAGAAATTATCCTAGTGCTGTTAAAGGTATTGAGGATATAATTCAACAACTTTCTGATGAAGGTAATAGTGGATCTGAAATGGGTATTGCTAGAATTTTCAGAGTTTTTATATACTCAAGACTTACTGATACTCATGGTGATATACCTTATTCTGAAGCTGGACAAGGCTACATTAATGGTATTTTAAAGCCCAAGTATGATGCTCAACAAGATATCTACATGGATATGTTAAAAGAGTTAGAGGAAGCAGCTGCTCAATTAGGTTCTTCTTCATCATTTGGTGCTTCAGATGCTATTTTTGGTGGTGATACAGCAAAATGGAAAGCATGGGCTAATTCACTTATGCTTAGACATGCTATGAGGCTAACTAAGGTTGATATTGCTACTGCTCAAGCATGGGCTGTTAAAGCTATAAGTGCAGGTACGATGACTTCTAATGCTCATATTGCTGCTGTCAAGCACACTGATGGTCCTGAGGGTATAAACAAAAACGGACATGGAGAAGTTTTTGATGCAGATCGTCAAGCTAGAGCTAGTGCAACTATGATGGCACATTTATCTGGTGATCCAAGAAAGTCTGTTATGTTCCAAAGAAGATCTGATGGAAGTCAAGCTGTTGCTGACCTTATTGGTATGCCTAACGGCCGTACATCTTCTGGATACACTGATCTTAACGGTAATGCAGTCCCTGGAATTGGAGATACATCAATTTATGCGGAACCTGCTGATGCGCTTCGAAGAAAAGATGTACCTATGGTATTCCAAACTTACGCTGAAGTAGAATTTTTAAAAGCTGAAGCTGCAATTAGAGGATGGATATCTAGTTCTCCTAAAGTTCATTACGAAGCTGGTGTAACTGCTGCAATGAAAATGTTTAAGCAGATTTATCCTGGAACTACAGCAATTCCACAGGCTGATATTGATGCATATCTAGCTGGACCTGGCGCATATGATGCTAGCAAGGGTTGGGAAATGTGTATGAATGAATATTGGAAGGCTACTTATTTAAATCATCACGAAGCTTGGTTTAATTGGAGAAGAACTGGTTATCCAACTTTAACCCCAACAAAACATCCAAGTGGAGTGACTGGTGGTAAGATTATGAGAAGAATGTTTTATCCAAATTCTGAAGCTTCAACAAATGCAGATAATTACTCAGCTGCTGTTGCACGACAGGGAGCTGATGATGTTATGACAAGAGTTTGGTGGGACAAGTAGTAAACTTTAGTTTATTATAATTATATTTAAGGGAGGATTTTTATCCTCCCTTTTTTTATAAAATATGAGGAAATTAATAACAGCTTTCATTTTAATTTTTTCTTTTTTTCTAAGTTCACAAGAACCTCTATTTACTTTAGTTGACAGCTCAAGAGCAGGAATTAACTTTTCAAACGAATTAGTAGATACGGAAGAGCATAGTATATTTCTCTACGCAAATTATTATGGTGGGTCCGGTGTTGGTATTGGCGATTTCGACAACGATGGTTTAGAAGATATATTCTTTGCCGCTAACCTACTTGATGACAAGATTTATAAGAACTTGGGAATGTTTAAATTTGAGGATAAAACCGAAACATCAGGCATTATTAATAATGGATCTTGGTCAACCGGAGTTACAGTAGCTGATGTTAACAATGATGGACTTGTTGATATATATGTTAGCTGTGAGCTTTATGATAACGCTCCTGAACTAAGAAGAAACAAATTATATATAAATCAAGGTAGCTTTAAATTTAAAGAATCTGCATCAGAATGGGGAGTTGATGTAGATAGAAGAACAAGACATTCTGTTTTTTTTGATTATAATAATGACGGACTTTTAGACTTATATTTATTAAATCATCCCCCAAATACTGGTAATTTTTCTCCATTTTTTGGTACAGATATGACTTTACCTGATTATAATCTTCAGCTTTTTGAAAATAAAGGAAGTTATTTTGTCGATGTTACTGAAGCTGCAGGTCTTAACAGGTCTGGATTTCCAAATGCAGCAGTAATTGGAGACTTTAATAAAGATGGATGGCCTGACATATATGTCGCCAATGATTTTGATAGTCCAGACTTTTTATATTTCAATAATAAGGATGAGACATTTACTTATGCTACAGAAACTTCATTGAGACATACTTCCTTTTACAGTATGGGGGTTGATGCTGCTGATATAAATAATGATTCACATTTAGATTTAATGGTGCTTGATATGACAGCTGAGGATAATTTCCGTCTTAAATCAAATATGAGCGGAATGAATCCAGATTCATTTTGGAAAGTAGTAAATGATGGAGGACATTATCAATACATGTTCAATACTTTACAATTAAATAATGGTAATGAAACTTTCAGTGATATTGCACAATTTACTGGAACGGCTGCAACTGATTGGAGTTGGTCTAGCTTAGTAGCAGATTTTGATAATGATGGTCAAAAAGATATTTATATTACCAATGGTCTATTAAGAGATATAAGAAATACTGATGCAGATAAAAAAATTTCAGATATAGTTTCCAAAAAAATCAATGATTATATTATTAAAAATCCAGATAATACAGAAATTACTATTTGGGATGTGGTTGATCTAAATGAATTATTAGATCTTCTTCCTTCACAAAAATTAAAAAATTATTATTATAAAAATCATGGTAATCTAATTTTTTCAAATAATACAGATAGTTCAGGGTTAAATCAACCTTCATTCTCACATGGGGCATCTTATGTAGACTTAGATAATGATGGCGATTTAGATTTGGTTGTAAATAATGTTAATGATAAGCCATTTATATATGAGAATAACTCAGAAAATAATGGTAATAATT
>CBFHKL010000032.1:0-7541 GCA_965656415.1 uncultured bacterium | reverse complement strand
GACTTGATGCAACTAATATTATAAAACCTTTAATTTCTATTATTACAAATATTGGATTTGATCATAAAAAATTTCTTGGGGATAATTTAGTTGATATTGCAAAAGAAAAAGCAGGAATTATTAAAATAGAAACTCCGATTGTAATTGGGGAATCTAACAACCAATTAAATAAAGTTTTTGAAGATTTAGCATCAAAATTAAACTCTAAATTATACTATGCTAATCAAAAAAAAAAGAGATATAAAACTGATTTAAAAGGATTATATCAAAGCAAAAATATAAATACAGCTATTACCGCTTTACAAAAAATAAGCTCTTTAGAAATTAAAGAAGTTATACTTTTAAGAGGAATACAAAATGTCATTAAGAATACCAAATTAATTGGAAGATGGCAAATTATTAAAAAGAAACCTAATATAATTTTTGATGTTGCACATAATTTAAATTCTTTAGAATTAATTTTTCAACAATTAAAAAATATTGATGGTGAAATAAGAGTTGTTTTTGGAACTTTAAATAAGAAGGACCAGCTCAAATGTCTTGAAATATTTCCTAAATCATATAAATATTATTTATGTTCCCCAAATGTAAAAAGGGCATTGAATTTAGATATTTTAAAAAATCATGCAGATAAATTAGGTCTAAATAATCAAAGTTTCAAGACTGTAAAACAAGCATTTAATAAAGCTTTAAAAGATTCAAGTCAACTTGATACAATTATTGTAACTGGCTCCTTTTTTGTTGTTTCAGATCTCAAGAATAATCTCTTTTAATATTTTAAAATTATTTATTATGCTGATCGTATTTAATTTTCTTTTATTGGTTTTTAAAGATTTTCCAAAGGGATTATTAATAATAGACTTTATATTTTCCTCAAATTTTATAGGATGTGCAGTTTCAAGAAAAACCCCAGTATATTTTTTTTTCTCTGAATCAAAAAACTTTTTTAATCCTAACAAACCAACTGATCCATGTGGATCTAATATATAATTAAATGACTTATAATTTAGTAGTATTTCGTCTTTTGTTTCTTTATCATTAAAGGAGTATGAAACAAACTTATTTTTTAAATCTTTAAAATTATTTTCAAATAATTTTAAAATTCTAGGAAAATTACTAGGATCATTTACATCCATTGCATTTGAAATTGTTCTTTTAGTTTTATAAGGCTTGTAAACTTGATTAACCAAATACCTAGGTATTGTATCATTAATATTAGTTGAGGCTATATATTTTTCTACTGGTAACCCCATTTTATTTGCCACTATTCCTGCACAAATATTACCAAAATTTCCACTGGGAACAGAAATAGCTAATTTTTTATTTAGTTTATTATTTAATAGTTCTCTATACATAATAAAGTAATAAATAATTTGTGGAAGCCATCTTCCAATATTGATTGAATTAGCAGAATTAATATTCAATTTTTTAATAACATCATAATCAATCAGTAATTTTTTGACTAAACTCTGACAATCATCAAAACTTCCATCAATTTCAATTGGATATATATTTTCACCTAAACTTGTGATTTGTTCTTCTTGAAATTTTGTGATTTTATTTTTAGGATATAATATCACAACATTAAATTTATGCATCCGAAAAAAACTTTTGGCTACAGCTGCACCTGTGTCTCCCGAGGTTGCAACAATAATTGTAGATTTTTTCTTATCATGTGAATTAAAAAGATTTAATGAATTTGCAAGAAAATTTGCACCTACATCCTTAAAAGCTAAGGTTGGTCCATGAAATAGTTCAAAAGAATAAAAATTACCTACTGGAACTAAATTGAAATTAAATGAAATGGATTTTTCTAATATTTTTATTAAGTCTGAATTTTTAATTTCATCTCCTACGAAATCTTTCATTACCAATAATCCTATTTCAATATTACTTAAACTTTTTACACTTTCTAAAGCTCTTTTATCAAGTTTAGTAATTTTTTTAGGAAAAAATAATGAACCATCTTTTGAAATACCTTGAGTTACAGCATTACGAAAATTTAATTTTAAATTATTTTTTAAACTGTAATACATACTAATTTATTACTTTGATACCTTCATTATTTATTTTTGAAATATAATATTTAAATGATATTTTTTTTCTTATGTAGTGTTTTTGTACTTCTTTTTCAACAGAAATTGCATCTTCAAAGTTCTTAGTTAATGAAAACATAGATGGTCCTGAGCCAGATATTCCAAACCCAATAGAATTATTTGAGTACGCAATCTTTTTTAATTTATCGAATTCAGGAATTAAAATAGATCTGTATGGTTCAATTAATAAATCATTACAAGACCTTTTGATTAAATCATAATCTTCATGGAAAAGACCAGTTATGAAACCAGCTAAGTTTGCTGATTGTTGAACGGATTCAGAAAAATCAACTTTGCGCTTAATTAATTTTCTAGAATCTTTTGTTTTAATTTCAATTTGTGGATGCATAATTGAAATAAATAAACTATTGGATGTATTAATTTTAATTATATCTAGTGTTTTATTATTCCTGACAATTGTTATGCCACCATATATTAGCGGAGAGATATTATCAGCATGAGCCGTATTACTACAAATTTTTTCTCCTTCTAATGCAAACGTAATCAGCTGTTTTTTAGTCAGTGGATTTCCTAATAGTTTGTTCACTCCATAGACACTACCAGCTGAGCTTGCAGCACTACTTCCAATTCCACTACCAGGTTTTATTTTTTTATCAATTTGAATTCTAAATCCACATTCATCAAAATTTAAAAATTCAAGCATTTTAATTACTGAAATACCAGCAGCATTTTTTAGAGGATCCTCAGTTAAATCATATTCAGAATTTATTTTAATGATAATTTTCTTTTCTTCAATTTTTGTTATTATCATTTCATCTCCAACACTCTCTAAACAAAGACCTAGTATGTCAAATCCACAGGATAAATTTGCTACGCTTGCTGGACAGAAAATTTTTATTGAATTCATTTATTTTAATGATGATACCTATAGTTTGATATTCTAATTATATCACCAAAAATTCCAGAGGCTGTTACTTCAGCGCCTGCACCAGCTCCTTTTACGATTAACGGATGATCAAAATAACGGTCAGTATAAAATAGCACAATATTATCACTCCCCTCTAAATTGTAAAAACTATGATTTTTATCAACTTCCCTCAAATATACTTTTGCTTTACCGTTTTTGTATTCAGCAATATATTTTAATCTTTTTCCTTTTGATTTTGCACTTTCAAGAATCCTGTTAAAAAAACTATTATTTTTTTTAATTGAATTAAATAGTTCTAAATTATTATTTGTAATAAAACATTCTTTTGGAAGAAATTGTTTATTTTTTATGTCACTTAATTCAAATTTTAATCCACTTTCTCTACATAAAATTAAAATTTTTCTTGCAACATCAACCCCACTTAAGTCAATTTTTGGATCAGGCTCTGTATAGCCTAATTTATATGCTTCTTTTACCACATCACAAAATGTATTTTTGCTTTCAAAATTATTAAAAATAAAATTTAAACTTCCTGATAAAACTGCTTGGATTGATAAAATCTTATCACCAGAGGCCCTAAGATTTTTTAGTGTATCGATTATTGGTAAACCAGCTCCGACATTTGTCTCAAATAAAAATGGAGCATCATATTTTTTTGACAAATTTTTAAGATTTAAATATTCTTTTAATGAACCAGAACATGCGATTTTATTACAAGTAACAACTCCAATACTTTCAATCAGGTATTTATCATATTCTTTAGAAATTGATATGGATGCAGTGTTATCAACAAAAATGCTGTTTCTAAAATTTAATTTTAAAACTTTTTTATAAAATTTATCACTATCAGCATTTTCTCCTTTTTTTAATGCACTTTTCCATTTACCCAAGTCTATTCCATTAGGATTAAAAACCATTTTTTTTGAATTCGAAAGAGCTCTAACTCTAATTCTAAGACTTAAATTATTTTCTAAATAAGATTTCTGTTTTCTGATTTGCTCAATTAATGAACTTCCAACATTTCCAACTCCAACTATAAATAAATTTAACTCTTTTATATTTTTTTCAAAAAACCTTTCATGAAGTGTATTTATAGCTTTTTTAATATCTTTCTTTTCGATAACAGCTGTAATATTTCTTTCTGAAGAGCCTTGTAGTATTGCTTTAACATTTATATTATTACTACCTAATTCACTAAACATTTTACCACTAATACCTTGATGTTTTTTCATTTTATCGCCGACAAGTGTTATAATACATTGGTTTTTTTCAACGCTAATTTCTTTTAAAATATTATTTCTAATTTCATTTTCAAATTCTTCATTTATTAACTTCTCTGCTTTAGAATAATCATACATATTAATTCCTAAACAAATTGAGTGCTCTGACGAAGCTTGAGTAGCCATCACAATATTTATTCGATTATGATATAATATTTCATATAATCTTTTTAAGTATCCTGGTTCACCAATCATTCCACTTCCTTCAATATTTAAAATTGCAATATCTTCAATATGACTTATGCCTTTTACAATTGAATTGGACGAATTATTTGCCAATCCAATCTGTGTACCTTTATATTTAGTATTAAAAGTATTTTTTATAAAAATTGGAATTTTTTTGTCCATTGCAGGTTGTATAGTCGGAGGGTAAATAACTTTTGCTCCAAAATGAGATAATTCCATTGCTTCTTCATAGCTTAAATTATCAATCGGAATAGCTTGTTTAACAATTTTTGGATTTGCTGTGTATAAGCCATTCACATCAGACCAAAGAGTAATTTTTTTAGAATTAGTAATGTTTGCTATAATACTAGCGGTAAAGTCTGATCCCCCCCTGCCAAGATTTGTTATTTTATTGTTCTGATCTGACGCAATAAAGCCTGGCATAATTAGTTTTGAAAAGTTATTTTTATTTCTAAATTTTGCCCAGTTCTTATAAGTTTTTTTATAATCTATTAAAACTTTAATAAAGCTATTTTTTTTAATACTAATTATTTTTGAGGAATCTAAGTAATTAAAATTTAGTTTATAATTTTTTGATATTTCATAAATAATGTAAGACGATAATTTTTCTCCAAATCCTAAAATTTTATCACTAATGTTTTTATTAAATTCACCTAAATTATAGATACCATCCAAAATGTTTTCAAGGTCAATAAATAGTTTTTGAACGTTTGTTAATATTTTTACTTGAAAATTAATATCTGATAAATTTCTAATAATAGTAAAGTGATTAGATTTTATTTTTTTAAATATTTCTTTGTATTTAATATTTTTGTTTGATGCAAGTATTCCAGATTGCGAAATCAAATCGGTAGTTTTTCCAATAGCTGAAACTATAATTATTGTTTTATCATCAAAAGTTTTAATTAGCTTTAAAACTTTTTTAATATTCTTTGAATTTGATATTGATGAACCTCCAAATTTTACAACATTCATAATGATAATTATTTAAATATTTTTGAAATTTTTTCTTCTATTTTATTAAACTCTATTAGAAAAGCATCATGTCCATGATCTGATTTTATTTTATGATAATAAATATCTTTTTTAATTTTTGAAAAGTAATCATAAGTTTTTCTGATTACAAAGTTTGGAAATAGTAAATCAGAGTCAATTCCGACAAGATGAATTTTACTAGTAATTTTATTTATTAAACTTTTAAAATCATTTCGATTTTTATGTATTAATCCAATAGTTGATAAAAGATTATTCATATGAATATATGAATTCAGTGAAAAGTTCTTTTTTAGTTTACTTCCGTGAAATTCCAGCCAATTAATGACTTCCATTGTATTATTTTCTGCATTAATTTTAAAATTAAATCTTTTATTTAATGATTTAGGGTTTCTGTACGTTAACATTGCATGAACCCTGGCATCATTGATGGGATTTTTTGAATTAACAAGAATTAAATTTTGAAGGTAGGTATTAGATATTAACCAATCAGACGATTTATAATCAGAAGCTAAAGGAACCAAATTCTTAAAATAATTTGGCTCTAGTATTCCCATTTCCCATACTAAACCTCCTCCAATAGACCCACCAATTAAAGAATGAACTTTTTTAATATTAAGTTTTTTTAAGGTCTTAATAAATATTCTTGCAACATCATTTAAAACCCAATTTTTATTAAAATCAAAGTCTTCTATACCATTTCCAGGAATGTTTATACAGATTATGCAAAATTTATTTGTACATATCATTTTATTAGGACCAATTAAATTTTTCCACCAACCGTTATTACCTGCTACATTTGAGTTTCCTGTAAGTGAGTGATTAATAACAACTGTTGGACCTTCATTGATATCTAATCCAAATGTTTGAAATGATATATTGACTGAAATGATTTCACCTGACAGAAGCTGAAAATTTTTATGAACAATATTTTTTAATTTATTCATTAAAATATAACATTCTAGTTTATATTTTTTCGAAAGCGTTAATCAGATCTTGTTTTAAATCCTCAATGTTTTCTAGCCCAACTGAAAGTCTAACTAAATCTTGACTAACCCCTGTATTTAATTGCTCAATTTCAGAAAGCTGAGAATGTGTTGTACTTGCAGGATGAATAATTAAAGATTTGGAATCACCAATATTTGCTAGCAATGAAAAAATAGTTGTATTATCAGCAATTTTTTTTGCACTATTAAATCCCCCTTTTGATCCAAATGTGATTAACCCGCTTTGTCCATTTGGAAGATATTTTTTTGATAGTGAGTTATATGGACTTGATTTTAAACCAGGATAATTAACCCACGAAATCTCCTCTCTTGATTCAAGCCAAGTAGCAAGTTCAAGTGCATTTTCACTATGTTTTTTCATCCTAACTTCTAATGTTTCAAGTCCTTGAATAATTTGAAATGAGTTAAATGGACTTATTGCAGCTCCTATATCTCTCAACCCTTCAACTCTTACTTTTGCAATAAATGCAGCAGGACCTAATGCATCATGATAGATTAGACCATGATATCCAGCAGATGGAGTTGTAAATTCTGGAAATTTACCGCTAGACCAGTCAAAATTACCAGCATCAACAATAGCTCCACCCAAAGCAGTTCCGTTCCCGTTTATATATTTAGTCAAAGAGTATATAACTATATTAGCTCCATATTTTATTGGATTTAAAAGTGCAGGTGTTGCAACTGTATTATCCACCATTAATGGAACATGATTTTTTTTTGATTCGTCAGATATTTTTTCAATATCCAAAACATCTAACTTTGGATTACCCATTGATTCAATAAAAAATAATTTAGTATTTTCTTGAACTGCCTTAGTAAAACTTTCTGGTTTACTTGGATCTACAAAAGTTGTATGTATATCTAATCTAGGCAGCATTACCTTAAACATGTTATAAGTTCCACCATATAAGCTATTAGATGCAACAATATGATCTCCACTTTTTAATAACGTTAATATTGCTGTTGATATTGCGGCTGTCCCTCCTGCAGTTGCTACAGCTCCAATACCACCATCCATTGCGGCTAATCGTTGTTCTAATACATCATTTGTTGGGTTATTTAATCTTGTATATATGTAACCAGGTTCAGA
>CBFHKL010000031.1:0-7627 GCA_965656415.1 uncultured bacterium | reverse complement strand
CCAAGGATTTTCAGAAACGTTATCTTTTATATTATCTGCAATCGCTTTGACTTGAACGAGATTTGAAGCAGAGCACACAACAAAATATTCTGAAAGAGAAGTAATCTTAGAAACATCTAGTGCTACAATATTTTCTGCTTTTTTATCGTCTGCTAATGAAACAATTTTTTTTAATAGTGGTTTTGAGCTCATTGATTCAAGTTAAGAAACTCTTGATAGTCTTTACCAATAATTATTTGAATATCTTCATTAGGATTTGCTGTTGCATCAAACTCAACATTACCAGCATTTATATTTGTCCCTAAGATAGTAAGTAAATTATCAATGTTTGGGTTATCCTTGCTTAAAATGATAATAGTTGTGAATTCATAATTAAAGTTATCTGCATTTTCTATTCTTGTAATTTGTAGGCCATATCTATTTGTTAGAATATTGCCGTAAGAATTCCCAACGCCACTTATACCACAACCATTTAATACTGCTACCCTTAAAGTCTGTGATGAATAATTTTCAAATAATTTAATTTTATTATTTAATTCAGAAGTATTGATTCGTTTTAAATCTTTTGCTGGGGATTCTTGTTTAAGATATGTATTAAATGACCAAGCAAACCCTAAAATCACTAAAATTAAAGAACTTATCACTATATTTAAAATGTAATTCAAGATTCAAGCTCTTCAAGTTGCTCTGCTGTATTTATTCCTAGTACCTCATCTGAATTTGCAATTTTAATAGCCTTTATATTCATATTAGATTTTTGAGCTAATCCAATTGCATCAGTGAGATAGTATTCTTTGGAGGCATTATTTGCTTTAATATTGTTTAAAATTTCAAACACTTCTGGAATTTTGAAAATATATATTCCAGGATTCCATTCCTTGATCTTTTTTTCACTATCATTGCAATCTTTTTCTTCCACTATTTTTAATAATCTATCATTTTTATCTCTTATAATTCGACCATATCCAGTAGGGTTATCAATCTCTGCAGTAATTAAAGTTAAATCACGATCATTTACAACATGATCATCAATAATTGGTCGAAGTGTTGATGCCTTAATATTTGGGACATCACCATATAAAATTAATATATGCCCCCTTTTATTTTTTAATAATTCCTCTGTTTGCAAAACAGCATGCCCTGTGCCAAGTTGTTCTATTTGAGCGGCATATTCGAGATTAATTCTATTTTTAGTATGTGAGATAACATGCTCTTTTTTAAATCCAACTACCAGTAGTACTTCTCTTGGGTTTAGAAGTTCACTTTCGTCAAGCACATAGTCTAGAAGAGGCTTACCGTTCAATTTGTGTAGTACTTTAGGTAAATCAGAGTTCATTCTGGTACCTTTTCCTGCTGCTAAAATAATAACTCTTAATTCTTCATTCATTTAATTCCTCACCTAAAAAAGGTATGTTTCTTTTTCTTATAATTCCACCACCAATACAAACACCATGTTCATTATATAAAACAATTGATTGACCAGTTGTTATCGCTTTTATTTCATTATCAAATTTAATATAACATTCATCTTCATTAGATGATAATATTTGACAAGAGTGATCAACATCTCGATATCTAACTTTTGCTTTACATTTTAATGGAATAGATTTTGAAATATCTATATTCCAAAACATATTATCAGCTAATAATTGATCTGAAAATAAAGCAGGGTGATCTGTGCCTTGGGCAACATAAACAATGTTACTCTCAATATCTTTATTAACGACATACCACGGTTTATCAAATGCGGAATGGCGAGCACCAATCCCTAAACCCTTTCTTTGACCAACAGTAAAATACATGTGCCCATTATGCATACCAATCTCTTCACCATCAACTGTTATAATTTTACCTTTATTTGATTTTAAAAACTGACTTACAAAATCGTTATATTTACGATCACCGATGAAGCAAATGCCTGTACTGTCTTTTTTTGATGCATTTATCAAATTATTTTCTTGAGCTATTCTTCTTATATCTTTTTTAAGTATGTCCCCTAAAGGAAACTCTATATTAGCTAGAATTTTACTAGATAATTGATAAAGAAAATAAGATTGATCTTTTGAAGAATCCCTTGCTTTACATATAAAAAAATTATTATCGGATTTTATTATTTTTGCATAATGACCTGAAGCAATTTTAATAGCCCCAATTTCTTTTGCATATTTTTGAAAAACATCAAATTTGATTTCTTTATTACAGAGAACATCAGGATTAGGTGTGAAGCCGTTTTGATGATCATCTAAGAATTGACTAAAAACACGTTCTTTATATTCTCTTGTGTAATTAATTTTTTTTAAGGGAATTTTTAGTTGATTACAAACACTTAGTGCATCAGCATAGTCATCTTCGGCATTGCAAATAGCATTTTCATCGTCCCAATTTTTCATAAAAACACCATGAACTTCAAAACCTCTATTTTGTAATAAAAATGCGGCTACAGAGCTATCAACTCCTCCACTCATACCTAAAACTATTTTTTCTTTTTTCATTTTCGTTACATTGCTATCTTAATAAAAAAATTTATGACTTCAAATCAATCACATAAAGCAGTTGTTTTTGGATCAATAAGTATTGATAAAATTGTTAATAAGCATGGTATTTTTATTGATGTTCTTGGCGGTTCAGCTGCCTACGCATTGCTTGCCAACAAGAAAAATACTTGTGAATTAGTTGGTGTTGTTGGAGATGATTTTCAATTAAAGCATTTTAATTTACTTTCTGAACATTCAAAAACTACCAATTCTTTAACTCAAATGAATGGTAATACTTTTTGTTGGGGAGGAAAATACCAGGATGATTTTTCATCAAGGGAAACTTTATATGTCGATCCAGGAGTTTCTGAATCTTATTTACCAGATTTATCCCAACATTCAAAAAATTGCCCTTTTCTTTTATTAGGGAACACAGCTCCACATTTACAAATTGACCTTTTAAATCAAATGCGAACAAAACCTTTTATTCTGCTAGATACCTTTAAACTATATATTGATATTGCAAATAAAGAACTAAAAGACCTCGTAAAACGTGTTGACCTATTTTGTATAAATTTTAATGAAGCAAGAGCTTTATCAGGAATGGATGGATCAGACTTAAAAAAAATGTCTAAAGCAATTTTAAATCTAGGGCCAAAAAGTTTAATTATTAAAGATGGAAAAAACGGTTCATATTTTTTTAATTCTAAAGAATCTTTTTCTATCAAAGCTTTCCCAGTAGATAATGTTATTGACACTACTGGAGCAGGTGATGCCTACATTGGTGGAATTTTGATGGGTAAAATGAATGGAATGAATATGATAGATTCTATGAGAATGGGAGCTGTAGCTGCATCTTTTTGTATTCAGGGAGTGGGGATTGAGGGTCTTCTTAAAATAAATGATGCAGAATTTGAAAAGCGTTTTGAATGGATGAATGCGAACCATACTTCTTGAAAACTCTTTATAATAATACTAACTTGCAAATCAAACATAAGGAGATCTATTGTAATGAATTATTTTAAAAATTTTATAGCTTTAACAATATTAGCAACAACTTTATTTGCGGGTCAAGCACTTGAATCTGCCAAAATTAGAATTAAAGATAAAGAATGGGGAGAAGCTGAAAAATACTTATTGGAAGCATTAAACCATCCAAAAGATAAATGGGAAGCTGCATTTCATCTAGGAGATAAAATCTATCCAAGAAAACAGGAATGGGCATCTGTAAAAAAATATATGGATATTGCAAACACAGCTCCAAGCAACCTAAAGATTCGTCCTACTAGGAATGATAGAAAAATATCAATGCAGCAAGCTGTGACTGCTTCAGTTACAAAAAGTTATAATTTGATTTATTATAAGGCTTCAGGGTTCTTAGCATTGTTAAACAGAGCATCAAGCGCTGAGCAGAGAGACGCATTGATAGATCAGGCTATTCAAACCTCTTTAAATGCAAAAGACTTAGATCCAACTCAGCCTGGAGCATATGCACTTGCTGCACTTTATTCTTCAGTAAAAGGTGATAAAGATAATACAATTAAATACCTAGATATGGGCTTAAGCTTAGAAGATATTCCAGAAGATACAAAGATAGCACTATTAGTAAGCGCTGGACAGAGTGTTGTTAGGTTGGGAGAATTTGAAAAAGGACTAGGATATTATGAGCAAGCACTTGCAATGGATCCTAACGAACCTACTGCATTAAAAAGTTTAGGAGCATTATACTTAGCACAAAATAATTTTGATGCTGCTTTAAAAAATCTTGATATGGCCATTGAAAAGACTAACGATGATACAGAGCTTGTAGACTTATTTTTTAATAGGGGATTAGTATATTTAAAAATGGATAATTTTGAAGAAGCAGAATACAATTTTGAAGAAGCATATTTCTTAGCTCCTGATGATGTTGAGGCATTATTGGGATTAGCGAAGGCTTTAGAGCAGGCAGAAAGATGGAGAAAATCAAGAAATTACTATATGGAATTAATTGATAAAAATCCTAATGATGCGCAGTATTATTATGGTGTTTATAGAACATACTTCGGTGAAGGCCGTCTTGAAGATGCTCAAGAATATTTGAATAAAGCTACTGCTTTAAGAAATTCTAATTAAAATTTTTCTAGTTAATGCCTAGCGAAGTTCCAGTGCTTAGTTCGTAAAACTGTACAATAGATTCAACTAACATTGTTCCTAAAGCAATGTATCCATAAGGACTATCGCGATGATCAGTATAAGGAGTTGAAAACTCAATAGCACTCATGCTTGAATTTCCACTACCTCCGTATCTAGATACCGTGTAGCCACCAGGATTATAGTCATCGCTCTGAGGAGCCGGAAACGTTGGACTAGGGGTAACATCAAAAGTATAATAGATTGGTTTACAACAATTTAGCTCCATCATTTTTTTACCAATACTATCAAAACCTCTAACTGAATCACTAAACTGGGCATTAGATACTGAAGAGATAACGCTAATACTTGATTGTGAAGCTAAGTTTTCGATATATGCGTTTGAATTATTCAAATCATTTTTACTTATTAGATAGCCAATTTCAACGACATCATTATCATCATCTTTATGAGCTGATAAATTAACCAAAATTCCTACTCCAAAATTTGCTTCGGTAGAATCAACTGCAGCTTGAATATAGGTATGATAACGATTGTAGTATGTAACCGCATTATTACTTTGTGCACCAATTTCAATGGATGCATCAGGATCTAATCTTGAACGGTTAACATTATTGATAATAATATGAGGATAAAGTCCATTAGCTCCATTGCTAGTAAAAGTATTATAAAAGTATTCAGCAATCCCTAAAGTATTTTCAGCTTTTTTAGTCTCTCCAGTTCGATCAGTTATTGATGGTGGCATAATATCACCATCATGTGGTACAGTTATGATAATTGGAGTGTTGCCTACATAATATTGTATATGTCCACCAAGATCAGATACTATTTCACCAGGTGTATATGTAACAACCGGTGTTGGTAGTACAGATTGTGTAGCTCTATTGGAATCTCCACAACTAATAAATAGTAATAATAATAAACTAAGACTAGTACGTAATACCATCTGAAATTTCACCATTTCCCCTCCAATCAACTCCTGTAAAGAATTGTCCATTTTTATACATTATACCATGTGCTCTTGCTATAAAATAATTACCATTTTCTACATTTCCATCTTCAAATTTATGATTTAGCATTTTTAGCTCATCTATTTGTTTTCTGCTTAATGATGGTAAAAATTTATTGGATTCTTCAATCAAGTTATTTTTTCCTTCATATCTAATAACATCTGGAATCCACTGTGAATGAGTTCTTCCTAAGTTAATAGCATCTTGCACATTTAAATTATGATCAACTACACTAATTATAACCTGTAAAACTGTAGTAATAATTCTAGAGCCTCCAGCTGCCCCTATTGTCATCAGTGGTTTACCATCAGGATCTAAAACAATTGTTGGAGACATTGAACTTAGAGGTCTTTTAGCTGGTTTAATGGAATTGGCTTCATAGCCAATTAAACCAAACGCATTTTGAACTCCTGGCGAAGTTGCAAAATCATCCATTTCATTGTTTAAAAGAAAACCTGCACCATCAACTATTTTCTTATTTCCATAAGAAAGGTTGATTGTTGTAGTAATTCCAACAGTATTCCCAAAACTATCCATCGCAGAATAGTGTGTAGTTTCCATTGATTCAGTTATAGATTTTCCAGCAGCGATTTCTTCACTTGGAGTAGCTTTATCCATTGATACTAGCCCCAATCTTTTTTTAGCATAGTCTTTAGAAACTAACATTGGTATTGGGCTTGGATAGAAATCTGGATCTCCCAAATGAATTGCTCTATCTGCATATGCTAATCTTTGAATTTCAGTCAGCATATGTACAAATTGAGTAGAGTTACGTTTCATAGATGAAACATCAAAATTTTCTAGCATATTTAGCATTTGTATTATTAATGGACCACCAGAGCTTGGTGGACCCATAGATGCTATTGTATAACCTCTATAGTTTCCAATAATTGGATCTCTATAAACTGAATTATATTCTTCTAAATCTATATGTGAAATCAAACCATTATTAGATTTCATTTCATCTACTATCAAGTCTGCAGTTTTTCCTTTATAAAATCCATCTCTACCATTTTTTGCAATTCTTTTTAAAGTTTCTGCTAAGTCTTTTTGATAAATAATATCTCCCTGATTCCATTGATCAAGGTCTCTCATTTTTTTAACATACTCCTCTTCCGGGATAGTTCCATTAATTACATCTTCTTGTAATTGTCTCATCTCAAGGGAATAATCTTTTATAAAAATTTCAGTAGAACCCTTATCTTCTAAAAAAAAGTGTTTGTAGAAATCAAAACCAAATGCTGAACTTTTATTAATAGCATGACCATTCTCTGCATAATCTATAGCATAGGACAAAATGTCTTGTAATGTAAAATTACCAGAGCCGTAATCATCAAAAATTTTAATTAACCCATCCACAGTACCAGGCACTCCAGATGATTGATGTGACAACAAAGCTAAATTTCTACTGTATTTACCATCTTGATCTAAAAACATGGTTTCATATGATAGGGTAGGTGCTTTTTCACGAAAATCAAGCGAAACAATTTCACCATCAGCTGTTCTAGCTACCATAAATCCGCCTCCACCAATATTGCCATTAGCAGGAGAGGTAACAGCTAGCGTAAATCCAGTAGCCACAATAGCATCGAATGCATTACCACCCTTTTTCATTATATCTATACCAGCTTCTGATGCAAGATTAGAGGTAGAAGATACAGCACCGTTTTTATTTTCTTCATTTTTATTCGCTAATGGATAGTCTGATCCTAATTCACAAGCTATTAAAGAAATTGCAATCAATATCAATGAGGTCTTTTTAAAAATTATTTTCATTTAGTATTTATAATTACTTAAAGTAATAAAAAGCCCCTACAAAAAGTAGAGGCTTTTTATTTATTTATGACTTAAGTATTAACTTATAAAGTCATATCAAGACGTGTATAAATATAACGTCCGTTAAATCCGAATGGACTATATCCTGAATGTTGGAAAATTCCATTAAAACTATTTCTTTTAATAGTTTTATCAGGATAGACATCAAGAAGATTATTAGCACCAACTGCCATT
>CBFHKL010000030.1:0-7911 GCA_965656415.1 uncultured bacterium | reverse complement strand
CCTTTAGGGAAGCTATTCAGAAATCTGTTGAAAAAATTGATGAAAAATTTGTTAGACAGTCTGGAGGTAGAGGTCAATATGGACATGTTGTCATTAATGTAAAGCCAACTGCCCAAGGAGAAGGATATAAATTTATTAATAGCATTGTAGGAGGTGTGATTCCAAGAGAATATATACCTGCTGTTGATGCTGGCATTCAAGAGCAGCTCAAAAACGGAGTATTACATGGATATCCAATTCCTGATGTTGAAGTTGAATTAGTTTTTGGTTCTTATCATGATGTTGATTCTTCAGAAATCGCTTTCAAAGTAGCAGGTTCAAGAGCTATTAAAACAGCCTGTAAACAAGCAAACCCTGTATTAATGGAGCCAATAATGGCTGTAGAAGCAACAACACCGGACGATTATTTAGGTGATGTTATAGGTGATATTAATTCTCGAAGAGGTAAAGTTGAAACTATGGATCAGCAAGGAACAAACCAACAAATTAAGGCTGCAGTACCATTAAGTGAAATGTTTGGTTATGCAACAGATTTGAGATCTTTGTCACAAGGTAGAGCAAACTTCCATATGGATTTCCAAGAATATGCCAAAGTACCTGTATCTGTTGAGGAAAAATTAATGAAGTCTAGATCAACAGAGGGAGAATCTTAATGTCAAAAGATTTAATAAGAATTTCTTTAAAAGCATATGACCATAAATTGCTAGACAAATCTGCTGAAAAGATTATACGAACAGCAAAGTCAACTGGTGCTATTATTTCTGGACCAATTCCTTTGCCGACTAAAAGAACTATATATACTGTTCTAAGATCACCGTTCATTGATAAAAAATCAAGAGAGCAATTTCAAACAAAAGTACATAAGAGAGTTGTTGATATTGTTAATTCAACTCCTAAGACGGTAGAGTCCCTGATGAAGTTAGACCTACCTTCTGGTGTAGATATAGAGATTAAAGGATAAATAATGTACGGTTTAATTGGAAAAAAAGTTAAAATGACACAAATCTTTAATGATAATGGTCATGTTGTTCCAGTAACACTTGTTGAAGCCGGTCCTTGTACAGTATCTCAAATTAAAGAAGAGAAAAATAATGGATATAATGCAGTTCAATTAGCTTATGGTAAAAAATCAAAAAACAATACTAATAAGCCAACAATAGGACACTTATCAAAATCTGGTTTAGATTCAGTTAAAATTTTAGCAGAATTCAGATCAATTGAGGATTTTAATTATAAGTTAGGTCAACAATTTGATGCTTCAATTTTTAATGTTGGAGAGATTATTGATGTTAGGGCAAAATCAAAAGGTAAGGGTTTTGCAGGAGCCATTAAGAGACATAATTTTGCTAGACAAGATGCTACTCATGGTAATAAGCATACTGAAAGAGCTCCTGGATCTATAGGTCAAGCATCATGGCCATCAAGGGTTTTTAAAGGCATGAGAATGGCTGGAAGAATGGGCTCTGATAATGTTACTGTTAAGAATTTAGAAATTGTCGGAATAGACAAAGAAAATAATTTACTATTTATAAAAGGAGCAATTCCTGGTGCAAATAATACACCGGTGTTTTTGTTGAAAAAATGAAAATAAAATCATTAGATAAAAACAAAGATTTTACTTTAAAAGACAATATTTTCAAAGTTGCTATGAATTCTCAAGCAGTTTATCAATCTGTTGTGGCAGAAATGAACAATTCTAGGCAAGGTACAAGCTCATCTAAAAATAGATCACTTGTTTCAGGTGGAGGTAAAAAGCCCTTTAGACAAAAAGGTACTGGAAATGCAAGACAGGGTACAAGTAGATCTCCATTGAATAGAGGTGGTGGTGTAATTTTTGGACCTAGTCCAAAATTTTACTTTAAAAAAGTTAATACAAAAACCAAGCAGCTCGCTTTTAAATGTATACTTTCTGATAAGGTAAAGAATGATTCTTTTAAGGTTGTAGAATCACTCCCTAAAGAGCCAAAAACTAAAGAATTTATATCATTTTTAAGAAAGAACAATCTTGAAGGTAAAAAATTAACAATTATTTCATCTATCATTGATGATAATTTATCTCTAGCATCAAGAAATGTTCCATACGTTTCACTAGTTAAGGCTACTTCTTGTTCTGTTAGAGATTTATTTGACAATGATTTAATTCTTATAGATGTTTCCGGGCTTGAAGACCTTTCAAATAGATTTGGAGGCAAAAATTAATGAAGCATTTTTCTAAAATTCTAATTAGACCAATTGTAACTGAAAAAATGACAGCTTTACAAGAAACTGATAATAAATATGCATTTGAGATTTCTTCTGAAGTTAACAAAATAGATGTAAAAAAAGCTGTTGAAGAAAAATTTAATGTAAAGGTTTCTAAGGTTGCAATTTCTAATAGAAAAGGTAAAGCAAAACAGATGACAGTTAAAAGTAATGGTCGAACTATAAGAACTGACGGTTTTGCTAAAAGTAAAAAAAGAGCCATTGTTACTTTGATTGATGGCTATAATATAGATTTATTTAGCGTGTAGGTAATATAAATGGCTATAAGACAACTTAAACCTGTAACTCCAGCATCTAGATTCACTTCTAGGCCTGATTTTTCGGATATTACTACTGACAAACCAGAAAAATCTTTAGTTAGAAAACTAAAGAAATCTGGCGGAAGAAATAATAAAGGTCGAATCACTTCAAGAAGAAGAGGTGGTGGTCATAAAAGAAGTTATAGAATTATAGATTTTAAGAGAAACAAATTTGATATTGAGGGTAAAGTAGCAACAATTGAATATGATCCTAATAGAAGTGCATTTATTGCATTAATTCATTATGTAGATGGTGAAAAAAGATATATTATTCAACCTGATGGACTGAAAGTTGGCGATAAAGTTATATCAAGTGAAAAAGCTGAACTTAAAACTGGAAATGCTATGCAATTAAAAAATATCCCATCTGGTCAATTTGTCCATAATATTGAAATGATTCCTGGAAAAGGTGCTCAAATGGCAAGAAGTGCTGGTGCCTATGTTCAGGTTATGGCTCATGATAACAATTATGTAACATTAAAGATGCCATCTGGTGAAGTCAGAATGGTGCTTGATAAGTGTTTAGCTACTGTTGGTGTTGTTGGAAACAAACAGCATGAACTTGTTCGTTCAGGAAAAGCTGGAAGATCAAGATGGCTTGGAAAGCGTCCTAAAGTAAGAGGTGTAGCTATGAATCCTGTAGATCATCCAATGGGTGGAGGTGAAGGTAAAAGTTCAGGTGGTAGACATCCTGTAACTCCTTGGGGTAAGCCTACAAAAGGGTATAAAACACGAAAAAAGAATAAGAAATCAAATGCTTTAATTATTAAAAGGAGAAATGATTAATGGCTAGATCTGTTAGAAAAGGTCCTCATATTGATATGAAGCTTTTAAAAAAGGTTCATAAAATGGAAGAAGCTTCTAGTAAGTCTGTTATTAAGACTTGGGCTAGAAATTCAATCATTCTTCCAGATTTTGTTGGACACACTTTTGCTGTACATAATGGCAATAAGTTTATACCAGTATTTATTACAGAGAATATGGTTGGACACAAATTAGGTGAATTCTCTCCTTCTAGAACATTTAGATTGCATTCTGGAGATAGAAAGAAAAAATAATGATGGAAATTGTATCAAAAGCAAATAGTGTGAGAATTTCTCCAAAAAAATTGAGAAAAGTTGCAAATCTTGTAAGAGGTTTAAATGTAAATAAAGCACTTAGTTCATTAAGCCATATGGATGAAAAGGGTGCTGCAATAATTTTAAAAACACTTACTTCTGCAGTTGCTAATGCTGACAATAATGAAGATGTTAGTCTTGATATGAATACTGTCAGTGTTAAAACTATTACTGTCGATGAAGGTCCAGCGTTAAAAAGATTTAGAGCAAGAGCTCAAGGTCGTGCTAATAGAATAAAGAAAAGAACTAGTCATTTAAAAATTGTTATAGGATAAAATTAATGGGACAAAAGACACATCCAAAAGGACTTAGATTAGAAGTAAATAAAAATTGGACATCAAATTGGTTTCCAAAAAAGAATGCCTATGCTACTGATTTAGCTCAAGATATTAAATTAAGAAAATATTTGAAAAAAAGATTACAAGATGCTTCTGTTGCTTCAATCAATATCGAAAGAACAACTCAAGCAATTACTGTTACAATTCATACTGCTAGACCTGGTATTGTAATAGGTCGTGGTGGTGAAGAAGTCTCAAGGCTTAAAAAAGAGGTTGCCAAGCTTTGTAATACAAAAGATATTCATCTAAATATTAATGAAGTAAAACGCCCAGAGCTTAACGCAGAATTAGTTGGTCAAAATATAGCTAGTCAACTTATTAAGAAGATGCCTTATAGAAGAGTATTGAATAAAACTATGCAGTCAACTATGAGAATGGGTGCCGAGGGAATTAGAATTAATGTATCTGGAAGATTAGGTGGTGTTGAAATCGCAAGATCTGAAAGATTTATGGAAGGCAGAGTTCCACTTCATACATTAAGAGCAGATATTGATTATGCTCTTGTTGAAGCACATACTACATATGGTATTATTGGTATTAAGGTTTGGATCTGTAATGGATTTGCAAAGGCTAAAAAATAATGTTAGAACCAAAAAAAATCAAATTTAGAAAAGTTCATAGAGGTCACCGCAAAGGAATGGCTAAGGGTGGAACGGAAGTTAGCTTTGGAAGTTATGGAATGAAAGCAATGGAACCGGGTTGGGTTACTGCAAGACAAATTGAGGCTACAAGAATTTCTATTTCAAGAAGAGTAAGAAAAGTAGGAAAAATGTGGATTAGAATCTTTCCTGATAAGCCTATTACTAAAAAACCTCTTGAAACAAGAATGGGTAAAGGTAAAGGTTCTCCAGAATTCTGGGTAGCTAATGTCAGACCAGGAAGAATTTTATTTGAAGTTGAAGGTATTCCCAAAGAGTTAGCTCAAGAAGCTTTTAGAATTGCTGGTAATAAACTCGCAATTAAAACAAAGTTAGTGTCTAGAAGAGGTTTAGATGAAAATTGAAGATCTTAGAAAATTGTCTGAAAATGATTTGAAATCTAGGCTAGTTGATAATTTGGAAAGTTTACAAAAGTATCGTTTTCAAAAGTCCATTCAACAGCTTGAAGATTATAAGCTTATTTCAGATATGAGAAGAGAGAATGCTAAGATTAATACTATATTAAAAGAATTATCTATAAATGGAGAAAATATTAATGGATAGAAATGCTCAAAGAATGGTTGGAAAAGTAGTTTCAAGTGCAATGGATAAAACTGTTGTAGTGAGCGTTGAGAGACTTGTTAAACATAAGCTTTATAAAAAATATATGAAAAGATCTAAAAAATATTATGCTCATGATGAAAAGAATGTATTTAATGTTGGAGATACTATAGAAATAGTTGCTTCTAAACCATTAAGTAAAACTAAAAGATGGAGAGCTTCTAAGCTTGTTAGTGGCGGAAAAAAATAGTGATACAACAAGAAACTAGATTAAAAGTAGCAGATAATTCAGGAGCCAAAGTAGTTCAGTGTTTTAAAGTTTTGGGCGGTTCTAAGAAGAGATATGCTAGTATTGGAGATATTATAGTAGTATCTGTTAAATCATCTACACCTGGTGGAATGGTAAAAAAGGGTGAAGTTGCTAGAGCTGTTGTTGTTAGAGTCAAAAAAGAAATAAGAAGAAGAGATGGTTCTTATATCAGATTTGATGATAATGCAGCAGTTATATTAAATGCTCAAAATGAACCTAAGGGAACCAGAATTTTTGGTCCTGTGGCAAGAGAATTAAGAGAAGGTGGGTATATGAAGATTATTTCAATGGCCCCAGAGGTATTATAAAAATGAAAATTAAAAAAGATATGATGGTAAAAGTTGTTTCTGGAAACTTTAAGGGTTTGACAGGAAAGGTTCTGAAAGTTATTCCAAACTCTCAACGTGCAATTGTTGAAGGCGTTGCTTTAACAAAGAGAGCGGTTCGTCCTACCCAAGAGAACCCACAAGGAGGTTTTTCAGAAAGAGAAAGATCACTTCATATTTCTAATTTAATGGTTCTTGAAGGTAATGAAGCTTCAAGAATTGGTTATAAGATTTTAGAAGATAAATCTAAAGTTAGAGTATCAAAAAGAAGTGGCAAAGAATTAGGATAAAAGATGAGCGCTCCAAATTACAAGAAAAAATATTTAGATGAAGTTAGACCTCACATAATGAAAAAATTTGAGTTTTCTAGCATTATGCAAGTTCCAAAAATTGAAAAAATCACTTTAAACATTGGAATTGGTGATGCAAAAAATAACAAAAAAGCATTACAATCTGCTTTAGAAGAATTAATGCTTATAACTGGTCAAAAACCTGTTATTACCACTGCTAAAAAGGATATTTCTAATTTCAAGGTTAGAAGAGGATTTCCTGTTGGTTGTAAGGTAACACTTCGAAAAAACTTAATGTATGAATTTTTAGAAAGATTATGTGCTATTGCTCTTCCAAGAACTAGAGATTTTAGAGGTTTATCCTTTAAGTCTTTTGATGGTATGGGTAATTATAGTTTTGGTATTAAAGAGCAAGTTGTTTTTGCTGAAATTGATTATGATAAAGTCGATTCAATTAGAGGTATGGATGTTATTATTACTACTTCATCATCAAATGACAACGTTTGTTATGAATTACTTAGAGCAATGGGTTTACCAATTAGAGAAAAAAATGTTGTTAATAATGCTGAGGAGCAAGATGGCTAAAAAATCAAAAATTGTAAGAGAGTTTCATTTGCAGAAAAAAGTTCAAAAACATTTTGAACTTAGAAAAGAATTAAGAGCGATTATTAAAAATCCAAATATTTCAGATGAAGAGAAAGAAAAAGCAGTTATTAAGCTTCAAAAGCTACCTAGATCTTCTAGTGCTTCAAGGCTAACAAATCGTTGCGCTGTATCTGGAAGACCTAAAGGGTATATGAGAAAATTTGGTTTATCGAGAATAACATTTAGAGAGCTTGCGCTTAAAGGTGAATTACCTGGTGTTACAAAGGCAAGTTGGTAGGAGAAATATATGTCAATGACTGATCCAATAGCAGATTTTTGTACTAGAATCAGAAATGGTTATGCTGCAAATAAGAGATGGATTGATGTTCCTTCTTCAAACTTAAAAAAGAGATTATCTCTGGTGCTTAAGGAAGAAGGATACATAGATAATTTTGTTTTTGTTGATAAAGATGATAGTAAAGAAGATATCAGATTATATTTAAGATATAATGAGAACTCTCCTGCTATTACTACAATTGAAAAAATTAGTAAGCCTGGAAAAAGAGTATATGTTTCATGCTCTGATATTCCAAGAGTTTTAAATGGGTTAGGAATTAGTGTTTTATCAACACCTAGAGGCGTTTTAAGTAATAAAGTGGCGAGAGAATTGAAAGTTGGAGGAGAGTTGCTCTGCAACGTTTGGTAGTATGTCAAGAGTTGGAAATAAATTAATTAACATTCCTGATGGCGTTTCTTTAGAAAATAAAGATAGTCATTTAATTGTAAAAGGACCTAACGGTAACCTTTCAGTAAATCTTTGTGAAGAGATTTCATTTAATATTGAAGATAATATCATTAATCTAACAAGAAAAACAGACGAAAAAATTGCTAAATCTATGCATGGCACTACTAGACAATTAATTTCTAATGCTATAGAAGGTGTAACTAACGGCTTCTCTAAGCATTTAGAGATTATTGGTGTAGGTTTTAATGTAAAGTCTCAAAATAACAGATTAATATTTCAATTAGGTTTCTCACATGACATTGCATTTGATTTGCCTGAAGGTATTGAAGCGGTAGCACAAAAGACATCACTTGAAATTAAAGGTGCTGATAAACAATTAGTTGGACAAGTAGCTGCTAAAATTAGATCTTTAAAGAAGCCAGAGCCTTACAAAGGTAAA
>CBFHKL010000029.1:0-8041 GCA_965656415.1 uncultured bacterium | reverse complement strand
TCTCATATTAAAATTCTAGAAAAAATTAATTTAAATCATAAGCTTGTTAAAACGGTTCATGATTTAAGTTCGCTCGATGGTCTTATTATTCCTGGAGGAGAGTCAACCACTATAACTAATCTTTTAAGAAGGAATCAAAGTTTGATTGATGGCATAAATCAATTATCTCAACATAAGCCTATATTAGGTTCCTGTGCTGGATTAATTCTAATGTCAAAAGAATCAAACGATTCAAGAGTGCATAATTTTGGATTTTTAGACATAACTACAAGTAGAAATGCTTATGGAAGACAGGTTCATTCTTTTGAAGCTTCAATAAAAGTAAAAAATGATACAATCAGTTCTGATATTCAAGTCTTATTCATAAGAGCACCAAAAGTAGATGAAATCAACAGAACTGTTGATATTTTAGCAACTTTTAAACAAGAAATAGTTGCTGTTAGGCAAGGAAAACATGTAGGAATTTCTTGTCATCCTGAATTATTGGATGAAACTTTAATACATGAAATTTGTTTTAAAGGAAAAAAATGAAATATCTTGATAAAATTAATTCCCCGAAAGATTTAAAAAGCATTCCCAAAGATGAGCTGGGGGAGGTATGCAAAGAACTTAGATCTTATATCACAGAAACAATTAATCAAATTGGAGGACATTTAGCGCCAACCCTTGGAGCTGTTGAGATAACAACTGCTGTTCATTATGTGTTTGATGCACCAAAAGATAAAATTGTATGGGATACTGGACACCAGGCATACGCTCATAAAGTATTAACTGGAAGATATAGTCAATTTCCAACTATAAGAAGATATAAGGGTTTAAGTGGTTTCTTGAAGCGATCTGAAAGTGAATACGATGTATTTGGAGCTGGTCACGCATCAACTTCAATTTCAGCTGGACTTGGTATGGCAGTAAGTAGAAATTTGGAGAATGAAGATTTTAATGTTATTAGTATTATTGGTGACGGAGCTTTATCTGGAGGACTTGCTTTTGAAGCTCTTAACAATGCTGGAAATATAAGAAAACAAATGCTTGTTATTGTTAATGATAACGATATGTCTATTAGCCCTAATGTAGGAGCATTTAGAAATTATCTTGTAAAAATTGCAACTAATAAAAATTATAATAGACTAAGAAGATGGATTTATAAAACTATTAAAAAACTCCCAAATAGTTTAAAAATTATAGAGTCTGTTCTTAGAAAAGCTGAATCGAGCGCAAAAAAATTCTTTTTACCAAACACAGTTTTTGAAGACTTGGGTTTTAGATATTTTGGACCTGTAGATGGTCATAATATTGAAGAAATGGTAGAGATTTTAGAAAATATAAAAGATTATGATAGTCCAGTAGTCTTGCATGCAATCACAAAAAAAGGGAAGGGTCTTGATTATGCAGAAGACGACCCAATTAAGTATCATGGAGTTAAAGAAAAAAAGAAAGATAGTGTTGTTTCAGAAGTTCAAGTTCCAATTTACCAGAATGTTTTCGGTGAGGTTTTATGCGACTTAGCAGAAGAAAATAATAAGATAGTTGCAATAACTGCTGCAATGAAAGAAGGAACGGGTTTGGTTAATTATTCTTCAAGATTTCCTAAAAGATTTTTTGATGTTGGTATTGCTGAAGGTCATGCAGTTACTTTTAGTGGGGGACTTTCAACAGAAGGTAAAATTCCTGTTGTTGCAATTTACTCTACTTTTCTTCAGAGAGCTTTTGATCACATAATTCATGATATTGCCTTGCAGAATTTACCTGTAATTTTTTGTATGGATCGTTCTGGCTTAGTTGGTGAAGACGGTGCTACTCATCACGGAGTTTTAGACATTTCATATTTAAGATGTATTCAAAACATTATTATTTCAGCACCAAAAGATGGTAATGAATTAAGAGATTTACTCTTTACAGCAACTTTAAATAAAGAAAAACCATTTACCATAAGATATCCAAAAGAACAGGCAGTTAACTTTGAACAAAAGTCTCCAAAAAAAATTGAAATAGGTTCATGGGAGGTGCTAGCTAAAGGAAGTGATGTACTTATTTTAGCTGTAGGATCAATGGTCACCAAGAGTTTAGAAGTCCATGGAATGCTATCAGAGAAGAACATTTCTTCTGAAGTAGTTAATTGTAGATTTATTAAACCTATGGATGAGATTTATCTAAATGAATCTTTACCAAATCATAAACTAGTTGTTACAATCGAAGAAGGAGTAACAGATGGAGGATTTGGAGAAGGAATTGTTAATTGGTCAAATAAAAATCATATTTCAAACTCTATTTTAACATTAGGTGTTCCAAACAGGTTTGTTGATCATGGACCAAGAAATATTTTATTGGAAGAAATTGGATTAGATTCAATGACTTTATTCGAAAAGATTTATAATTTTTCAAGGAAATCAAATGAGTAAAAAAGTTGAAAGAAAAGGTAGTTTTAAAAGTATAAGTGGTGATGATTTAAAAGATTTTTATTCATCTTCAAATAGTGAAAAAGACTATAATATTGATCCAGGAAGTTTTCCATTTACAAGAGGTATACATAAGAACATGTATAGAGGAAAATTATGGACTATGAGACAATTTTCAGGATTTAGTACACCTGAAAAAACAAATGAAAGATATAAGTATCTGCTTAAAAATGGTCAAACAGGCTTATCTGTAGCTTATGATATGCCGACATTAATGGGATATGATCCAGATCATGAACTATCATCAGGTGAGGTTGGTGTCTGTGGTGTAAATGTTGCTTCGCTACAAGATATGGAAATCCTTTTTGATGGAATTGATCTTGAAAAAATCTCAATATCACAAACAATTAATGGACCTGCTATTATACTATTTGCATTTTATGTAGCATTAGCAAAGAAGAATAAAATTGATATTAGCAATCTTAGAGGTACTCTGCAGAATGATGCATTAAAGGAATATATGGCTCAAAAAGAGTGGATTTTTCCTCCTGAGCCATCAGTTAAGCTCGTAGTAGATATTATTGAATATTGTTCAGAAAATATGCCATTGTATAATCCTGTATCAGTTAGCGGATATCATATCAGAGAAGCTGGTTCAACTGCTGCTCAGGAGCTTGCGTTTACATTAAATAATGGATTTGCTTATATAGAAGAATGTCTAGAAAGAGGATTAAAGATTGATAATTTTGCTCACAGATTGTCTTTTTTCTTTAATGCACACATGGATTTTTTTGAAGAAATTGCTAAGTACAGAGCTGCTAGAAGAATCTGGGCAAATAGGTTAAAAAATCAATATGGTGCAAAAAATGAAAACTCTTTAAAGCTAAAATTTCATACACAAACAGCAGGTTGTTCTTTAACAGCTCAACAGCCAGAAAATAATATTGTAAGAACTGCTTTTGAAGCAATGTCAGCTGTATTGGGAGGAACAAATTCATTGCATACTAATTCTCTTGATGAAACATTAGCTTTGCCGTCTGAAAAAGCTGCAAAAATTGCATTAAGAACTCAACAAATATTAGCTTTTGAAACTGGTGTTCCTAATGTTGCTGATCCTCTTGGCGGATCTTGGTATGTAGAAGAATTAACTGATAAGCTTGAAGAGCAAGCTATGAAATACTTTGATGAAATACAGGAAATGGGCGGTACTGTACAAGCAATTGAAGATGGTTATTTTCAAAAGAAAATTGCAGAATCTGCATCTATTTATCAAGAATCAGTTGATTCCAATGAAAGAATAATTGTTGGGGTTAATGACTTTGTTGAAAATGATGAAAAGTTAGATATTGAGATTCTAAAGATTTCAAAAGATGCTCAAGATACTCAAGAAAACAAGATTAAAAATCTTAGAAAAAATCGTGATGAAAAAACTTTTCAAGAAAAGATGAAAAAATTAAGCGATGCATGTAAAAAAGATTTAAATTTAGTTCCTTTTCTGATAGAAGTAGCCGAAGAAGGTGGAACTGTTGGTGAGATTGTAGAAGTCATGAAGAAAGTATATGGGGAATGGGAAGAGTCTTTTGGAATTTAAATTATGAATAAAGTTACTACATCAATTTTAATTATTTTTATCTTAATTGTTGGTTGGGTTTTCTACCTAACTAATATAAAAAAAGATAACTCATTAACAGTGCGCTATTATTCAATTTCTGAGTTAGCGAGTGAATCAAGTGATATCCAGAAAATAAAAGTTGGTGGTTATATAAAACCAAACTCGATTCAAATCTCAGAAGATGACCAGCTTGAAGTATCTTTTTTTGTTTATCAGAATAATGATAGTGTTAAGGTTAATTATTATGGAATAAGACCAGATCTTTTTAAAGATGATGCAGAGGTTGTCGTTTCTGGTTCTTATAATAATAGTTTGATATCTGCTACGGAGCTACAGACTAAGTGTGCTTCCAGATATGAAGGTGATCTTAAAAATATAGAAAAAATATAATGATCTCTCAAATTGGTAGTATTGCAATCAGCTTAGCTGGTGGATTAATTTTTTCTTCATTTATATTTCTAGCTTTATATAGAAAATTTAATAATGATAATTATTTGCAGGTAGCTGAAAGAGCGATTTTAGCAACATGCTATAGTATATTTTTAGCATTTTTCTGCTTACTAAATGAATTATTAATTTCTAATTTTAATTTACAATATGTAGCTCAATATACTAGTTATGAAACCCCCATATTTTTTAAGGTAACTGCATTATGGGCAGGACAAGCAGGTTCATTATTATTTTGGACTTTTATCACAGCTCTATTTACAGTTTGTTATATTTTTACCACTTTAAATAAAATGAAAAAATTAAAATTTCATTCCTATATAATATTATCCTTTATCTTTTCTTTTTTCATTCTTCTAACAAATTTTATTGCAAATCCATTTGAGCCAGTTTCCTCAGATATTATTGTGCAGAATGGGAATGGTTTAAATCCTTTACTACAAAATTTCTTTATGGCTATCCATCCTCCTATATTGTATGTTGGATTTACCGGTTCCGCTATAATATTTGTGATGGCTTTAGCAGCCTCTATATCAAAAGATATTTCTTTTGAATGGGTTCAGTCAATTAGAAGATGGTCTCTATTTGTTTGGACATTTTTATCAGCAGGAATTATTCTAGGAGGTTATTGGGCTTATAATGAATTAGGATGGGGTGGATATTGGGCATGGGATCCAGTTGAAAATTCATCGCTGATGCCCTGGCTCACCTTAACAGCATTTATCCATTCATCGATGATTCAAGAAAAAAGAGGAATGTTAAAGAAGTGGAACTTCTTGCTTGCAACTTCAACATATATACTGGTTATCCTTGGTACATTTATAACAAGAAGTGGAATTATTTCATCTGTACACTCTTTTACTGCTGAAAATCTTGGTCCAATGTTTTTTACATTTTTATCAATATTAATCCTTTATACTTTATTTTGGTTCATAAAGAGAAAATCTTATTTAGATACTCCAGATAAAATTGACTCATTTAGCTCAAGAGAAGGAGGGTTTCTATACAATAATTTAATTTTAATTCTAATGTGTTTCACAATCATGTGGGGCACTTTATTTCCAATTTTGTCCGAAGCATGGGATGGAAATAAAATTTATGTAGGAGCTTCTTATTTTAACCAATTGAATATTCCAATAGGTCTTGTACTTTTATTTTTGATGGGGATTGGACCATTGCTTTCTTGGAATAATACTTCAAAAAGTGTCTTGTTTTCCAGGTTTAAGTTGCCAATGATTTTAAGTTTTTTATCTGGATTAATATATCTCATATTTTCTAGCATATTTCAATTATATGTCTTTGTTGCTATTATGGGAGTATCTTTTACTCTAAGTTCAATCTTAGGCGAATTTTATAAATCATATAAAAAATATAATAGATCATCTAATTTCTTCAACTCATTAATCAAAATGTTTTTAAGTAATAGGCATCAAAATGGAGGTTATATAGTTCATATTGGAATTGTGCTTTTATTCATTGGTTTCATTGGAAGAGCTTTTGAAGTTGAAAAGGAATTTAGCTTATCACCAGGCGAACAAATTTATTTTTCAAACTATGTTTTTAAGCTAAATAGCATTAAAAGTGAAGCACGTGATAATCATTATGCATTTTTAAGTGATATTGATGTCGTCGACAGTAATAATCAATTATTGACAAATCTTAAACCTGAAAAAAGAATTTATTTTTATTGGAATTCAGACCCAGAAAAGAGACAACCTCATAGCGAATTAGATATTCATAGTACTATTCAAAAGGACATTTATTCTATTTTTTCAGCATATGATGCTCAAAAAAATATTGGATACTTTAAAATAATGATCAATCCATTAGTTAATTGGGTTTGGATCGGGGGAGTTTTAATGGTTATTGGCTCGCTATTTGCTTTTTGGCCATCAAGAGGGAGACGCAGATAAATGGAAATATTTAATCAGTCATTTATTTTCTTTCTTCTAATAGTTGTAATTTTTTATGTATTTTGGCCTTTAATTAAGCATATGAAATAATGTTACAAGTAATCAATCTTTCTAAATCTTTTTCACATACATCAATATTAAAGAATGTTCATTTTGAGCTTGAACTAGGAAAAATTTGTGTGATAGTCGGAAATAATGGATCTGGAAAAACAACTTTTCTAAAATGTTTATCGGGTCTAATGAATTATGATTCTGGATCAATTAATTACAATTGTTCAAATGGTCATCTATTTCTAAGTGATAAGCTTAATATTTTTGGAGATCTCACAATTGAAGAAAATTTAAAGGTTGTTTCGACTTATCATAATCAAAATTATGACCAAACTTTCTTCAACGATTCTTTAAAAACTTTAAATATTGAACAGTTTAAAGATTTGCCTTTGAAATTTCTCTCAAGAGGTAATTTGCAACGTAATAAGCTTTGTATTGCAATGAATTTAAATTGGGATTACCTCTTAATTGATGAACCTTTTAGTAATTTAGATAGAGAAGGAATTAAAATTTTTAATAATATTTTTGAAGACTTTAAATCAAAGAATAAATCTATTATTTATTCTACTCATCAAAATACAGAGCAATCCTCATTTGATAGTATAATTTCAGTTGAAGATTTAAAGGAAGAAGAATGATTTTCAAGCTTATAAAAAATGAGTTTTTTTTAGAAAGAAAATCATCATTCAATTTACTTTATATAACTTTCTTTGCAATTGCATGCTTTATGTTCTTACTTTTTTCATTTCCCTTATCAAAAATTTTTGATACGACCGTTTTTACTGGTTTTTTCTGGATTATAATTTCTCTATCGACTATTAAGCTTATAGAGAATTCTTTTGCCAGAGAGAAAGATTATAATATTTATGATCTTATATATTCTACTCCTATTGATTTAACAGGAATTTATTTTGCAAAATTACTATCTCTAAATTTTATACTCGTTGGAGTACAATTGATTATATTTTTGAGCTATATGATTTTATCAGATTTGAGTTTTGAAATTTTGTTCAATCTTTTACTGTTAAGCATAGTGACTAATTTTGGCTTATTATCTTTCGGTATTTTAATTTTCCTAATTACAAATACAAATACATCAAAGAGCTTTTTATTTCCAGTCATTTTTTTTCCTTTGATTATTCCGGTGCTTATAAACGCATCAAATATTCTTTTTGGAATTATTATTGGAGAACTATCATCTTTATATATTGAATCTTGGATGATATTATTAACTTTTGGCTTGATTGGAATTCTACTAGGAATCAATTTATTTGGGAAATTAATTAAACAATAATGAGCTTAACTTATTTTATAATTACAATTTTTTTGATGATATCTAATTTGGTTTGGATAATTTTCTTTACTCCTATGGTTCCTGAGCAAGAGTGGGCGCAAAAAATATTTTATCTACATGTTCCAATTGCTTGGTCAGGATTTTTGGCATATTTCATTGTCATGGTTAGCGGTATTTATTATTTATTTACAAAAAATCTTAGATATGACAGAGTTGGCCTTGCATCAGCTGAAATCGGGACTATTTTTACTGCTTTAGTTCTATTAACAGGTCCTATTTGGGCTACACCTATATGGGGGAAACCATGGGTTTGGGAACCTAGGTTAAT
>CBFHKL010000028.1:0-9227 GCA_965656415.1 uncultured bacterium | reverse complement strand
TACTGTTTCAGTACCAACTGGTATGAGAAGCTGTGCAGCCCCTGCAGTACCTTGCGATCTTACTGTACCAGCAGTAAGGGCAGAAGCTAACACTGCGCATCCAAGGAAGATTTTAAATGTATTTTTCATTTCTTATTCTCCTTTTCCTTAGTAAACGTCAAGACGTTGTTCTGGTTGAATTACAGCTAACTTAAGGATTTTTTCTCCTCTGTTAGTCTCTACATGCGCAATGTACATTCCACTAGCAACTGGGAGTTCGTAGTTGTTCTTCATGTCCCAATATGTATGCTGTGAACCTGTATCATTGTGCTTAATTGTTCTTACTAAAGTACCATCTAAAGCAAATATTCTAATTGTTGATGGTCCTTCTGTTGGAAGATGACTAAACATAACCCTTCTATCAAGAGCATCTCTTTCTTCTGGGTTATAACCATAGTATGGGTTTGGCCATACGCTGATTTTATCTGGATCGTAATCCATTGCCATCATTTCCATTCCGGATGTTGTAAAGCTAAATGTGTCTCTGTAAGATAGAGGTTTAGCCATTCTCCATACAACCGAACTTGCACCATCAAATCCACTGCCATAGGTGGCATGCCCATCTGCTGTTGGAAGCTGTGAACCGCCTATAAAGGCTGTGAATAGTGTTGCGTTAAAGTATGGATAGTATATTGCACCACCTGATGTTGTTGTTGCAGTACAAGTTGTTGGTGTATACCAACCACATCCACCAGAAGAAGTAAACACATTACCATCAGCAATGTATTGAGCTTCTAATGCTGGATCATACTCATAGCCCACAGCACCTACAGTACCGTAAATTGGCTCCCATGATGGAGCGCCATATACTGGTCCTGCCCAAGTAACACCGTCATTAGTAAATCCATTTATTCCATCTGATTCCCATAACAATGGAAACATTCTATCTTTTTGTCCGGTTGCAAAATTATGTCTATACATTGCGAACGGAGCATAGTATGGAAGAAGTGTTTCTGGAATATAATCCCACGCAAGAGATGTCTCTCCAAAGTCAAGCTCTACATCATCAGACTCCCAATAGTTAAATCTATCAAAGTCATTTGCGTATGGTAGCTGGTTTACTTCACCGGCTCTGTTTTCAATAATGTATCCTGTACGACCTAAACTTGGTGGTAGGTAGGATACAGATGTATCTCTTAATACGTTATTTTCTTTATAGCCTGAAGCATATTCCTCAACAGCAATTAACTCTTCCTGTGGACCAAATACTTGTACTTGGAATCCATCATATAGGTTAGCTGCGCCAACACCGACTTCAACTCCTGTCATTCCGTTAACACCACCCATTGTTGGATTATTAGCTTCGTATACTTCTCCAGTAGAGGTGTTTGTTAACGTCCAGTTAACAACCGCCTCACCGGTTGGCATATTATCATCAAATGTTACAGAGTATGCGTCTCCTGTTAGTTGAGATGGATCAGCAATCCATACTTCTACATAACCTTGTGCAGGACCATCATGGTCTGCTAACATCATATCTCCAACATCTGCTGTTGTTTCACCAAACATTATAGTATTTGGAACCTCTGGTCTAACACTAAAGAATTTTGGTGAACTTTCAAATGTTTTAGGCACACCAAACTCATTGTGCCCATATGCAGTAACAGCGAAATAATAATTTCTATTAGTAATTAATTTGCTATTACCATTTAAAGCGTCTTTATTTACAACGTGATAACGAGCAAGACCTGAATCAGACCCAAACTGTGTTGTCACAGCAATGTACTCATTATAGTTAGTGTCAAAAACGGTATCTACAATTTCTTCAATTCCGTTAACAACATCATATGTTGCGATTCTTTTTCTATCACCAGATCCATCTGCGGTTTCAACTTGGTATACGTTATATCCTTCAAAAAGATAATTAGTTGTATTTCCGTCTAGATCTGTGAAGAAACTATCTTCGTTGTAGTCTTCTGCATTTCCTTCCCATGAGATCACAATTTCATCTGTAAAAGCTGAATGTGCTACTACAGGAGGTACTGGTGCGTCTGGTAGGTCAAAGTCATTATCATATGCTGACTGAGCAAGTTGGTCAACCTGTGTCAAATATGCAACGGACGAAAGCGCATCACCACCAGCAGCGTGGAAAATACCAAACACTACTTCTTGTGAGTCGCCTGCAGCCATAGTAAACGGACCAACACTCATTAGGAATCTTCTGTCTGCAGAAGAAACATAATTACCGTCAACTGGATTTCCTGTTCCGTGTGTTTGAGCAGGATCTCCATAGAAACAGAATTTCTGATCATATAAATCACCAGCAATATCTGTTGGATATGGACTACCGTCTTTTCTAAAACCTTGCAAATAATAATAACCCTCAACTTCGTCTGCAGGGTCAGTATATGTTGCGTCACCATTAATATAAAATGCAAATGATGACATATTTAGGTTTTTCTCACCAGGATAGTATGTTCCAAACATTTTAGCACCTTGAGCTGGACATTCAACTGGATCAGTTGGATCATCACAAGGAACTTTTGGTCCTTGGAAGAAGTCATATCCTGCTGCTGGTGTTCCAATGTCTAGGTTATCATAATATGTGTCAGGCCCATCATTCCAAACATAGCCCATACCTAGTTCAACGTTACAACCTACAAAGTCGTCACCTGCACTTCCTAAATCTGGATCTGACCATAGACCCATATAAGTGTCTACAAGGTCATCTCCACCTTTATTAATAACTAATTGTTTAACAAATAGCATGTCACCAATAGCATCGATTCTATCATAACCCCACATTGTGGTTTGAATCTCAACTCCCATTGGTTCTGTACCAAAGTTTAGCTTGTAAGCAATGTCTCCATCGTTACTAACAAACCAAAGTACTTGGTCTCCAATAAACTCTGGGTGGTCTTGACCTGCTGGTAGCGGATTCCATGCCCCGTCACCGTCAACATCTACCCATGGAGCACCCCATTCAACTGGCCAATTCTGGAAATCATCATGGCTAGCTGGGTCATCAAGCATGCTTTTGTTAACTTTATATATTCTATGAACCGCTGCTAATGGATCACCACCGTATGGACCTGGGCCCATATCTTGTGTATAATCTCCAACAATCGTTCTAATTTGACCGTTCACAGTTGCTCCCATCCACAGTGCAGATTGGAAGATAGAGTGAACCCCAGTTCCTTTAGGCCATTCTAATGCAGAATCACCGGAAACGTGGAAGTCTAAAAATAGACCGTTATTGGTAACATCAGCGTAAATACGATTTCCGTCAAATGTACCACTGGACTCTACAAAGTTAGACCCGCTAAAATTAGAAACCCTTTTGGTTTCTCTTGCTTCTAATGAAGAAGCAAGTAGCAAGATCATCACCATTGTAGTAGTGGTAATATTCTTTAAGATTTTCATATATACCTCTTTACCTTCTTATTATTAAAAACTAATGTTTAAACCAACCCTTACTGTACGTGGTCTGTTCCATCTACCAGGAAACGCTAGGTTGTCTTGATACATAGCTGCCGCATCTACGTCAGGGTTTAGTGATAATCTATTGGCAAGCCATTGCTGCCCACTTTCAGTAGCAACCCAGCCGTCTTCAGCTACGTTACCAGTACCATGGTAAACATCATTTACTTGTTCAGAATCTAAAGCGTTGAACACAGATATATATGCGTTAGCAGTTAAACCGCCTAAGCTAACAGCTCTGTCAACACGAAGATCTAAATTAGTATATGCAGGCATTGTACCTGAGTTTACTGGTCCTTCTGGGAACTCCCAGCGATTCTCAAAAACTGTACTATAGATTTGTGATGGTGTAAAACGTGTACCACTACCAAAACTCATTACAGCATTGAATCCTGTATTTGCTAGAGCGCCTGTAGCATCAGGAGATCTCCAGTCAAGAATTACGTTAGCTGTGTGTGTTTGGTCATAGTCTAATAGGTTCATCGCTTTCGGATAACCATCGTCCGTACCAATCCATGTAATGTAGAAGTTTTGTGCTCCATAAGAGCCTGTACCTCTAGCTTCTGAGTATGTATAATTTGCTTGAGCATACAAACCTCTTGTTCTGCGCATTTCAAAGTTAGTAGTTAAACCTTGAGACACCATAACATCACCGTTTTGGTATTGTGCCCAGTTTTGTTGAGTATCAGCACCACCAGTGTTGGTGAATGCGTCTGTACGGTTTGCAAGCGTTAAATAGTCTTTACTTTCTTTATAGAACCCTTCAACCTTTAATGAAGCAAATGCTCCAATACGCTGCTCAATACCAATTTCATACTGAGTAGATCTTTCAGGTTTTAATGCAGGATTCTCAGATGCAGTAGCGTTACCAGCTAAAATGTCTGCTGATAGCTGTGAATCTGATAAGTATAAATAAGACATAGGTACTGATTGCCAGTGTGTTCCGTAGTTCGCACGAAATACTGTACGATCGGATACTGGGAATGAAACACCTATTCTTGGGTGAGTAGCGGTTTCTTTTTCAACTTTTTTCCAAACATAGTTACCGTTACCATCACCGTTTCTGTTTACACGCTGTCTATTAAAGTAAAGGTTGTTAAATCCGTCAGAGTCTCCATATCCATCATTATCTGAATCAGGTGCCATAGCTCCTGTGTCGATAGTTTCAAAAGATACCCCTAACTGAACAACAACATCTTTAAACTCAAGTTTGTCTTGAACATAGAAACGTGATTGTGTTGGTTCTGCTGGTGCTAACATATGATCATCTTGATTATATTGTCCGCTCCACTCATCACCATAAATGTTGTATCCAAGATTTGTTACATACAATGATCTATAGTTAATAAATCTCCAGTCTTGTGCTCCATCAACACCTGCATAGTCAATAATTTCTTGTTCTGATGCAAGTCCGTCAAGATCTGTGTCAACCTGAGAAATTGCTCTAGCAACCCCAGATGCACCTAAACCGTATCTTGTGATTTCGTGATTATCTATAGAAGCACCAAGTTTTAACTCATTGTAACCGATTTGGTTTGTATAGTCAAAACTAATGGTGTTTGTAGTTGTTTTTCTTGTATCAAAAGATGTATACTGAGAACCATAACCAGAAACACCAAAGAATTCATCTGGTGCTATAGGGTTAAATCCTGTTCTATCTCTTTTATAATAGTTTGTAGATCCCCAAGCTTTGGTTCTTCTACCATACTCTTCAATATTATTTAAATAATTCTCATTACCACTTGTTGTTTCATATGTCTGTTGAGACAATGAAGCCTTTATGTATGATAATGGGCTAATAGTATATCGAGCATTTAAATAACCCATGGCAAAGTCTGACTCATTAATAAATGAACCATCAGTTCCACCGTAAACTCTGCTCCAGCTATAACTATGTCCTTCATAGTCATACGCCTGAGTACCAAGTTTTAAACGTAATGGACCAAAATCCATGGTCATGTTTCCGTTTATAGTAACTCTTTCATTGTCGTCTTGTGGCTGTTGCCCATACATACGTCTATAGTTACTGTAAACAACATAAGTTGTGTCATTAGCAACAAACAATGGATCAGCTAAAAGCTCTTCTCTGGTTGCATTGTTTCTAACAACTGTTTCAATGTGATGAACTTTATTTCCATTTTCATCGACTCCGTAATCAAAGCCATCTGAGCCATCACTGTAGAAGCTGTCTCCTGGCATTTCTTGCATCGGCGTTGCATCCATCATAGGGAAATAACTATATGAAACGTCCCCGCCTTTTTCTTTGCTTTCAACGGATAAATATACTTTGATGTTTTCGCTTATTGGACCACCAAAATCAAAGTTTACATTTTGATATCCATCAGTGTATAGCTTGTCAGGGTCTGTTCCTGCATCTGCACCAAGAGAGGTTTCAACACCCACTCTTGAAGACCAGTCAGATCCACCTGTTTTAGTAGTAATATTAACAATACCACCATTAGCACCACCATATTCAGCTGAGAAACCACCAGTTTGTACTGAGATTTCTTGTAAAGCTGCTTGGGAGTTACCATTTAAAAGGTTTCCACCGCCATATACGTCCTTAACTGGAACACCATCAACGTAGTAACGACTGTCTCCACTTCTACTTCCGCGGAAGAATCCATTAACAACACCTGTTTGAAGGTTCACAATATTGCTTACCCCTCTTACAGCGAATGCATCAATTAATTCTTTATCAACAACACGAGTTGTGTTTGTTGCGTTAGGATTAATTAATGGTCTTTCTCTAGTTACTGTAACTGCCTGACCGGCCACTGCTGCAACGTCAAGATTAAAATCAACAGATGTTGTAAAACCAACTGATGTTCTAACTCCTGATTCAATTACAGTAGTGTAACCAATATATTCAGCTCTTAGGTCATAGGTACCTACAGGAACGTCAAGAATATAATATCTACCTAGTTCATCGGTAGCTGCACCAAGGTTTGATCCTTCAACTACAACGTTTGCTCCAACCAATGGATTACCATCAGCATCTGCCACAACTCCTGCTAACTTAGCAGTTGTTGATTGTGCAAACATCATTGTTGGTAGGAGAACTAGTGCAATTAACATACGTAGTTTTCTCATTATTCTACCTCCAAATGAGTATTTATATACAAATTTTAGTTTATTATTTTTTGTCATTTTTATTTCTTACCCTATTATATATATGTGAAAAAGCTCACTATATATACACAGCTTCCAAAGGGTTCTTGCCCTTTCAGAAGCTAAATCCACCTAAATTGACGATTGTTTCCGTAGATGTCAATACTTTTTTGGTAATTTTTTTTTGGTTGTCGTCGAGAAAAAAGATTTTTGTCGACGGAGAATGTTGTCAAGGATGTTGATTGTAAATTACCTGACTGTTGTAGGTGTCGTTATTCTTAAAATTGAGTGGCTGGCCTTTTAAAGAGTAATCAAAGAAATCTAACACTGTCTTGTCCATAACTTTGTCTACTATTTTTTTGTCAACCTCTCCAAGGTTATCTAGGGGTAAAGAAAATGGGGCGCCTTGGTTGTAAATTAATTTCATATCTGTATACGAATAGTGTAGGCTGTTTTTTATATATACCCCATAGCTTTCTTTGTTGGTATTTAGAATTGTATTATAAATTTCAAAATTTCTTTTTCCATCTTTTGATCCATTAATGTCTCCATCAATGCTGGTATCAAGAAACTGTTCTTGTCCCATATGTAAAAATGGCTTTTTTGTGTTTGTGTTTGCATCCTCATCTAGCAACCCAAAAAACCAGCCATCTAGGGCGACACCTGCTTTAACTTCGTTGTTTTTTAGCATTGCAATATATGTTGTACCACCGCCCATTGAATGTCCCATTGCTCCCACTTTTTCAAAATCGATATTATTTTTAAACGGATTTACCGAGCCATCATCTAAGCGACCTTGTTTTAACGTATTTAATAAAAAAGCGAGATCTTGGTACCTATAATTTATAAGAAGGTTGGTATAATATTTTTTATGGTATTGTGCCTGTTCGTTCCAAGTTATATTTTGTTTGTAAGGAATTGGGTTTCCTTCTTTATCAAATGTAATGCTTGCATTATATGTGTGGTTACATGCAATCACTATATATCCATTGCTTACCAACTCTTCTACTTGAGATGTATTTTGATTTAACAATCCTCCGTCTCCATGCGAAAAAAGAATTAGTGGAAATTTTTTGTTTTGAATTGGTGAAAGGCCGAAAACGCTGTTTGAAATTAGTTGAGTGCCGTGACTCCCAAAACTTGTGGGCAGTCCAGCGGTTCTAGCAATGCTAGAAATTGCTTTTTTTGGAAAGGTAACATGGGGAGCTTTCTGATAATTCTCCCCTCCTTGTGCTGGATACCATATTTGAACCATAAGCTCTCTATAGTCTGTGGGGTCAGTCGTATATACTTCGCTTCTAGAGTTGTCGGTCCAAAAATATACCTGCGTTCCAATATCATATTTTCCTTTTGGTGGATCAATTGATTCGAGGGGAACTAGCACAGAACCAGCCACAGCACATCCTTGAAGCGTTGCACAAATAAAAATTATTAAAAATTTTAAAGTATTATTTTGGTATAAAGAGTTCACACCATAAATTACACTTTATCATTTACATCAAAAAGTGCAAAAAAATAAGAGCAATATTGTTGTAGTAATTGGTGCTCAATGGGGCGACGAAGGTAAAGGAAAGGTTACTGATTATTTTGCTGCACGCACTAATTACATCGTTCGTTTCCAAGGCGGAAACAATGCCGGTCATACAATTATTCTTGATAACAAAACGGTTAAGCTACATCTAATTCCTTCTGGAGTGCTCCATAAACAATGTAAGCTTGTTATTGGAAATGGGGTTGTGATTGATCCGAGGGTTTTAATCAAAGAATTAAATATGTTAAAAAAGGAAGGCCTTTCAACTAACCTTTTGATAAGCGACAGGGCTCATCTCATTATGCCATATCATGTAGACATTGATTACCACCTTACCAACTATCAAAATGAACTAGCAGCAGGAAGCACTCGCTCTGGTATTGCTCCTGTTTATGCAGACAAACTCTATAGACATGGACTAAGGGTGGCCGACCTATTAAATAAAGATTTATTTGAAACCCGCCTTAAAAAATCTTTTGACTTTAATAAGGCTCTTGTAGAAAAAGTGTTTAATGAAAAATTTGACCACAACTATGAAGATATATTAAAAGAGTTTCTTGATTATGGCTCTATGATTAAACAATACGTTGCTAACATTACAGAAGTATTATCTGGTGCTGTAGAAAAAAATGAACAAATTATGTTTGAGGGAGCGCAGGGAGCCTGTCTAGATGTTGACCATGGATTGTACCCCTACACCACAAGTAGCAACACCATAGCTGGTCAGGTAGAGGCTGGTGGAGGAATAGGGCTTAATACATCAAAAAAAATAGTTGGTATAGCCAAGGCGTATTTAACATATGTTGGTCGTGGACCGTTTCCCACAGAAATAAAAGGAAAATTAGAAGAAAAAATTCGTGACGTTGGTCAAGAATATGGAACTACAACTGGCCGAGCAAGAAGGGTCGGCTGGATTGATCTTGTGCAGCTTAAGTTTGCTAATCAACTTAATGATTTTTCTGAAATCATATTAACAAAAGTTGATGTTTTGACTGGTCTTGAAAATATAAAACTGTGCATTGGATACAAGGTGAATGGCCAAGATTTTTCTGGGGTTCCTTCTGATATTTATAATTTTACTAATATAGAACCTGTTTACGAAACTCGCCCTGGGTGGGGCTCTTTG
>CBFHKL010000027.1:3893-9848 GCA_965656415.1 uncultured bacterium | reverse complement strand
CAATATTCTTATTTTGATGTTTTTTAACATATCTTTTACTAGCAAAATCTGAAACTTCTTTTTCAAATTTTTTGGTCATTTTTTTACCAATAAACTTGTAGAAAGACTTGATAGTATTTTCTAAATCGTTGGTAATTTGTGGATAAGTAAAGGTGATAAATTGTTTTTTAAAAAGTTTTGATTTTACTTTTTCAGTTTCTTTATACCACTCTATTATTTCAACATAAGTTTCTTTTCTTAACAGTTTCATTTCTTTGCTATCAAGAAGATTTCCAAATTTAACATTCTCTTGAAGAGAGAAATATGAGGGTATTGTATCTAATGGATCTCTTATTAAAAACACAAATTTTGCATCTGGAAAAACCCTTAAAATTGAATCTATTTTAAATATAAAAGGATTAGACTTTGATAGATGAGGCCTATTTTTATTTAAGAATGCTTGTCTTTGGAAAAAATCTTTACAAAATAACATAGATCGAATATTTCTATTTTCATTTTTAGAATTATCTCTATAAACATGCTTAATAAATTGTTTCGATGATGAATCAAATTTTAACCACGGAATTAAGTGATTAGATACCCATAATGAATCTAATTTATGAATGAAGAGAAGCATTTCGTCTTCTTCTACATTATCAAGTTTTACCTGATGACCTTTATTTTTTTTCTCAATTTGATCAATTTTAAAATATCTTAAAGCATACGATAAAATTGAAAGAAACTTTCTTAACGATAAAGAAGGAATTATTAAGTCCCAAGTTTTTGATGTTGAAAATTGATTTGATTTAGATATCAACTTATGAAAAAAAGTAGTTCCACTTCTATTGACCCCCATAATAAATACAGGTTCTTTTACTTTAGCTTTTTCAAATTCTGGTACTAAAATATAGTCCAAGAATAGAAAAATTCTATTGATAATAAGTATCAGAGGATATAGTAATAGAAATAAAATAAAGAATAAATACTTCTTGTTTCGAAATAATACTACAAGAGATGAACTATAAATTCCAAATGTAGAATTAGATTGAAACATCTAATTATTACTTATTTTCTTTTTTTTTCTTGGTTGTAGTTTTTTTCTTTGGAGCAGCTTTTTTTGTTGCTGCCTTCTTTTTTGGTGCTGCTTTCTCTGGCTTAGCAACTACAACTTTTTTATTCTTTAATAATTGAGCTCTTTTTTCTTTTAATCTAAGACGTTTTTTCTTCTGTTTTCGCTTAGCAATTTTTTGTTTTTTATTCACTTTGATTTATCTCCTTTAAAGACCATAATATACAATGCAATATGCGCAGCTATAAATACTATAAAAAAGTATATTGGAAATAATAAGTCATGCCAAAAGTTGCTCATAAAAATCCTTTCTTATTTTAAATCTCTTTTTAAAAATTGAACTTCTACAGAATAATCATAGCTCTCTACAATTCCGCCTTCCGTAAATTGCGAACCACACTCTTCAAAATCAAACCTTTTATGAAATCTAATTGAACCCGGATTTGGTGGCATTATATTGACCTCGCACAATATTGAATTGTATCCTTCTATAGCTGAAAAATAAATTAAATCAGTATATAAAGCTGATCCAATTTTTTCATTTTGAAATTTTGGAAGTACTGATATGCGATCAATGTATACAAAATTCGAAAACCTTTTGGATACCCACTGATAATTTAAACTATCATATTCTTGGCTTTCAGGTAAACAAAGCAAAAATCCTGCAAATTCTCCTTTAAATTTTGCGACTTTACAATAGTTAGCTTGATTTATTAATAATTCTAACCTTTCGCTCTTTAAGAAGCCAACCTGAGGTTTATTAATATTATTTGAATCAAGTACAAAATCGAACATATCATCAGTATAATCAATTAATTCAATCATTATTACCTGCTAAGTCCTTTCCTCCATTACAAACTACAGATCCTTGAATACCATACTTTCTACCACTATTATAGATATACTTATACATTAAATCGCCATTCATATCCCATGCTTTTTGCTCGCCATCTTCAAGGCCATTTTTAAACTGCTTATGGGTAAAAAGATTACCGTTTTGATGCCATTGAAAATGCTCTCCTACGCTCATATCATTTTTAAATATAAAACTATATTTTTTTTCACCATTAGGCCACCATCCTTCGTGTTGACCATTTTTTTTACCTTTTTTATACTTTCTTTTTGATTTTAAAGTATCGTTGTTCGAATACATAACAGATATAGTGCCTGAAAACTCGTTGGTTCGAATATATTTCGGAATTTCCAGGCCATTAATCAATTCATTTTCTGAAATACTAATCTGGTTTTGACAGGAAAATAGAAATAAGGAAAAAAGAAAAACTGCAGACTTAGTTGGTATAGTAGCCGCCACCATTTAGAGATCCATATTTACCTCTGAATCCACCAAGTAAATATGGTGAAGTTGAAGTAGCATGATAATGATAGGTTCCTTCTTGGTATTCATTTGTTGAATGAGAATGACCATTCAGCTCATCAAGGTTTGATGGGTATTGATCATTAGACTGTTCTGTTGGACCATAAATAGGAAAACCATCTAAGGAATAACCAATCAACATTGAAGAACTATCATTAGTAGTAAGATATCTTGGCTCCCAATGGTAATGGTATTGGCCAGTTTGCTGAGGATGGCCATAAAAATAGTCAAAAGAAGCTATCTCGTTATCAAGCGGTTGATTATTTGGACCACCATATTGATTAAAAAATGGTACTCCACTAATTGACACTCCAATAGGTCCTAAAGGCGTACTTGAAACAGAACCCGAAATTGAAGGATTTAATGGAATATAAAATTTAAAATTTTGCGCAGAAATAACATTAGGATTTACAGACATACCTGAGTGTGGAGTTGCATAATTCGGATGGCCAGCTCCCCAGTATGGAGAAGAATGATTAGGGACACCTGTTGATTCAACTACAACATAATCTCCTGAAATATAAACATCAGTATACTCAGAAATAAACTTAGAAAATCCTGATGGTAATTCTGTATTATTAGAGCCACCACCCATATTATTATCTCCATTATCAACACTGTAAGAAGATGTAGAGGAAGAATCACAGCCATAAATAAATAAACCAGCAACGATTAAAAGTAAATATTTTTGGTAAAATCTTGTTTTCATAATACAAAGTATATGATATTTATAAATAAAAGTATATAGTATTTATAGTTAGGTCTAAAAAAATTATGCATCCATTAATGGAGCAGTAGGTGCAACGGCATTTTCAGCAACTCCAACGAAAAATGCAGTAAATCCAATAAATAATGTTAATGCAACAATCATAAGTATAAATGCAACAATACACACGCCAACAGCTCTAACAGTACTATTAAAGTCCAAAGCCTGTCTTACAGCAATTGTCATTGCAGCAAGTTGTAAAATTACAACTAATGGATCCACAAAATTACCAATTACTGGAAACACTTTTAAGACAACAAGTAGCCCTGGAGCATATGCAAATCCTAAGGTTCTAATAAGCTCGCCAGTATTTGATTCAGTTTCTGGTTCTGGAAGAATTCTTGTACCTACAAAAGCAATGAAAAAAGCCCATATAACGAATCTAATTATACTACCCAATATTCCTTGGACTAAAGCAATTGGAGCAAATCCAGCAATCATAAAACCTTGGACAATTGATACTAGGGCAACAGTCATCATTGCTTGCTCAGTAAACTTCTTATCTTTTTCTACTTCTTCGTAAAAAGAAATATCTAGAAGAATAGCTTTTTTTAATCTTTGAAAATAATTCATTCTAAAGTTCTCCTTCAATACATGTAGTGTCAAAACCGCCTCTAGTATTGTAAATAGTAGTTATTTTAATTCTTGATGTATTCAATAATGCTTTCAAATCATCATAAATTCTTTTTGTGGCTGCTTCTTGATAAATCCCAACGTTTCTAAAACTTATAAAATAATATTTCAAAGATTTTAATTCTACGCACTTTCCACCTTCTGGAAAATATTCAATAATAACATCTGCCAAATCAGGCAAGCCACTAAAAGGACATACTGCGCTAAATTCTCTTGTTGTAGTTTCGATATATTGATTTTTGCTGTCAAAATTAAACGTTTCCAAGTATGAAGAATCAATATGATCTTCACTTAAAAAACTAAATTCTTTTCCATCTGCCTTAGGCATTTTTTTCTCCATAATATTTACAACCATAGCTATTGCCTTCGCTAACAGATACTGATGTTAATCCTTTTAAATCGCTTTCAAGTTTATCCCAAATCCACATTGCAACATGTTCAGTTGTAGGATTTGACAACCCTTCTATGTCATTTAGGTATTTATGGTCAAGATATTTATGAATTTTATCATTATACAATTGATCAATATCATAAAAATCCATAATCCAACCTTCATCGGTAAGTTGGCTCCCTGAGACTTTAATAGTAACTGCAAATGTATGACCGTGAAGTTCTCCGCAGGGATGATTATCACTTAAAGCAGTTAATTTTCTTGCTGCATGGAATTCGTATTTTCTTTTTAATTTAAACATATCAATCTATACCCATTATTTTATGAGTTTGTAAGCTTAAACGCCATAGCGGATTTTCGATACAGTATGATACACTTTGCAAGATATTTCTTTGAAGATTTTTTCCATCCATTGGTTGAAGAAAAAAATGATCAAAATCAAAATTTTCAAATAGCTTAGGACTAAAATCATCTTGTGGATATACTAGTTTTAATTCATTTCCATAATTAAGCTTGAACTTTGATCCTTTTTTTGGACTAACGCATATCCAATCTATATTTTCAGGAGGCATAATTGTACCGTTGGTTTCGACAGCAATTTTAAACTTTTGGGTATGTAGCAAATCAATAAGTTCTTTATTAAGCTGTAACAAAGGTTCTCCACCTGTAAATACAACTAATTTTTCTTTTAGATCTTTGGGCCATAATTCATCAATCATTTCTGCCAATAGTTCAGCATTTGAATATTTAGCACCATTCACGCCATCTGTTCCCACAAAATCGGTATCACAAAAAGCACATACAGCTTTACCTCTATCTTTTTCTAATCCCGTCCATAAATTGCAGCCTGAGAATCTGCAAAATACAGCATGCTTTCCTGTATGAAATCCTTCTCCCTGAAGTGTAAGATAAATTTCTTTTACTGAATAACTCATATATAATTTGTTGGATCACTTATACCCGCTACAGTAAATCCCTCTTTTCTTAAAATACAAGCATCACATTCTCCGCACGATAATCCATCAAGAGAAGGATCATAACATGAGTGAGTCAATTTATAATCAACATTTAGCTTAGTTCCTGTTGAAATTATTTCTGCTTTAGTTAAGCTAATTAATGGAGTGTGAATTTCTATTTTTTTATTCCCTTGTGCAAACTTAGTACCTTCGTTTGCCATCTTTTCAAATGCTTCTATAAACTCAGGTCTACAATCCGGATAGCCACTGTAATCCAATGCATTTACGCCGATAAAAATATCAAAAATATTATTTACTTCAGCGTAAGCAAGTGCATAAGAAAGGAATATTGTATTTCTTACAGGAACATATGTTATCGGAATTTCTTTTCCAATTTCCTGATTCTTGGGTACTTCAATGTCATCTGTTAATGCAGAATTTCCAAATTGTCCTAAATCAATTTTTATTAACTTTAATAAAATATTAGCTTTATCAGCAATTTTCTTTGCAGCAGAAATTTCAAACTTATGTCTTTGACCATAATCAAATACAAGAGCAGTTACTTTATATTCTTTTAAAGCAATATTAAGCACAGTGGCAGAATCAAGCCCCCCACTAAGCAAAACTATACATTGTTTTTTTACATTATCAGCCATGAGGATTTAATTTAAAAAAAAATGGCTTATAAGATTGCCCCTAAATAATTTATCTGATGCCATCAATATCTGTTATCATATCAACTTATAATAAGCCGCATTTTTTAGAAAAAGTATTAACAGGATATCG
>CBFHKL010000027.1:0-3795 GCA_965656415.1 uncultured bacterium | reverse complement strand
GCTTTCAAACTTTTAAAGATTTTGAAATCATCATCGCAGATGATGGATCTTCAAATGAAACTAAAGAAATGATTGCAAAATTTGAGCAATTAATTCCCCAAAAAATTTATCATGTTTGGCATGAAGATAATGGTTTTAGAAAATGTAAAATATTAAATGCTGCAATAGTGAAATCATCAAATGATTATTTAGTTTTTTCAGATGGTGATTGCATTCCTGATTCTCACTTTTTAGAAACACACTCTAGATTGGCTCAAAAAGATTATTTTCTTTCTGGTGGTCATTTTCCTATTACAGAAACAGTATCTAATTTATTAACAATAGAAGATATCAAATCTCAAATCTGCTTTACCAAAAAGTATCTTTTAAAACAAGGGCAACCAATCGGGAAAAACTATTTTAAGCTAATTAAAAATCAATTTTTAGCAGATGTTTTAGATCGATTGACTCCAACTAGAGCAACTTTTAATGGCAATAATTCATCTGCTTGGAAATCTGATATTATCAAAGCAAATGGATTTGATGAACGAATGGAATATGGAGGTCTTGATTGTGAGCTTGGGTATAGACTAAATAATAATGGCATCAAATCTCTTCAAGTAAGAAATAGAACAACTGTACTTCATCTTTATCATACAAGACCATATAAAAATAAAGATGCAGTTAAAAAAAATAGATTAATAAGAAAATTAACAATCGAAAGTAAGATTACTAAAACTGATTTTGGAATTAATTAATGCAAAATCTTAAAAGTTCAAACGCTAAAAGACAAAAACTTTTATATTATCTCTACTATACACCTTTGGTATATTTTTTTCCAAGCATTATTTCTAGACTGAGGCTTAAAAATATATTAAATCATAGCTTTCAAGAAGAATATATTCAATCTAGAGTAAGATATTATTTTAAAAAAACTTCAAACTTTAGAGTTTCAAATAAAGGAAAAAATTCATCTGAACTATTTTGGAATCAATTTTTTAAAAATAAACAGAATTCACATTTTATAGATTTTTACATGTTGTTACAGTTTTTTAATAATTGCAATAAAGTCGACTTTATCTATTCAACAAAAGCTTATATTGATAGCAATGTTGCTAAAAAACATCCTTCACATCCAACATTTGTTAAATCAAGACCTATTGGTTCTGATAACCAAAATTCTATTTTACTAAAGTTAAATAAAGTAAAACTTTTTCATTTTATCAAAGATCCCAAAAAATTTGAAAATAAGAAAAATCAAGCTGTATGGAGAGGAGATATTAGAAATAATTCTATTAGGAAATATTTTGTTAAAAATTTTTATAAGTCTCCCCTGTTTGATATAGGACAAAATAAACCTAATGAAAATGTACCTTGGATGAAAAGTTTTATGTCGATAAGAGATCAACTTGACTACAAATTTATTTTCTGTCTCGAAGGAAAATGCATTTCAACAAATCTTTATTGGGCGATGAGCTCAAACTCAGTTTGTGTTATGCCTGAACCAAAATATGAGAGCTGGTTTATGGAGGGAAAGCTGAAAGATGGAGTACATTATATAAAAGTTAAAGATGATTTTTCTGATGCAGAGGAAAAAATCGAATTTTATATAAATGAAAATGATAAGTGTCTTGAAATCATCGATAATGCACAAAAATTTGTTAGACAATTTAAAGATATAAAACAAGAGAGATTAATTCAGCTTTTGATATTAAAGCAGTATTTTAAATCCACGGGACAATATGAATAAAAAACTAACAATATTTTTTGACGTTCAAGAACTATACTACTTGCCTCAATACTTACCAGTATTTAAACAACTTCAGAAAGATACTATTTTTGAGTCAAAATTTATTTTTCACCACGGAAAATTTGATGATGTAATTAATAAAATTATCGCAGACGAATGCTTACCTGCTACATGGGTAGAAGATAAAAATTATGCACTTAAGTTTTACCTAACAGAAAAGCCGGATTGGATATTTCTTGGTAATACATTTCCAGAATTAGATAAAATTCATATCCACAGTAAAACAGCACAACTTGGACACGGCGTAGGTCCTAAAAAGAGCTATTATTCAAAATCAGATACCCCTACAACCGTTAGATTTGTTGAAAGCGATTATCGCTTTAAAAGGCTGTGTGAAATGTATCCAGAAGATAATTTTCAAAATGTTGGTTTTTGTAAAATGGATCCAATTATTAATGGTAAAGAAAACGGGATTGATTTCACAATTCTTGGATTAGATAGTAACAAAAAAACTATTCTTTATGCTCCAACTTTTTATCCAAGCAGTATAGAACGTTTTACAAAGAATTTTCCTGATGATTTAGAAAATTATAATATTATCATTAAACCACACTTTTTTTCAATGAGTAAGCAAAAATATATCAAACAACGAGAGTTGCTAAATCATTGGGAATCATTTGATAACACATACTTAGCAAAAGTAGATGATTATTCACTTTTACCATTCTTGAAATCTGCTGATTTAATGATTAGCGATGCTTCTAGTGCAATCATTGAGTTTGCTGCGCTTAATAAACCAGTGTTATGGTGTACCTTCTTACAACTCAGATGGAATTATAGAGGAATCTTTTCTTATAGATTTAAAGCAAGGATGGATAAAGACTATGATGATTATGGTCAAATCGCTGAACCTGCAAATTCATATAATGAAATGATTGTTCAAGCTAAAAATCTTTTAGATTCTAATTTTACATTATCAAATAATGCAAAAAAATATCTTGAAAAACTTGCGGGAGTCGTTGATGGAAAAGCTAGTAAAAGAATTGTCACATTTTTAAAAAAAAATTGTTAGTATTTATCATTCAAGTATTTTGAATAGCACAATAGGAGAAAATGAAAAAAATTGGGTATACCACAGGAGTATATGACCTATTCCATATTGGTCATCTAAATATTCTTAAAAGAGCAAGATTAGAGTGTGATCATCTCATTGTAGGTGTAAGTACTGATGAACTATGTGAATCAGCTAAGAATCAAAAACCTTTCATACCATTTCAAGAACGAATGGATTTGGTTGAGGCTGTAAAATATGTTGATGAAGTAGTTCCTCAAACTAACTATGATAAAATGGAAGCTTGGAATAATTTAAAATTTGATAAAATGTTTGTTGGAGATGATTGGAAAGGCACTGATCAATGGAATCAGATTGAAAAAGAATTTTCTCAATATGGAGTTGAAATAATCTATTTTCCTTACACCACTCATACCTCAAGTACTGTTCTAAGAAAAATACTTTCGAAAAGCTAATTACTTTCAAACATTTTCATAACAATACTAAATTAAAATGTTAAATGAATATTTTATATGGTATCTCTGCTACTGGTAATGGTCATATTTCTAGATCAAGAATTCTCATATCTGCGTTAAAAAAAAGAGGACATAATATTACAGTACTTTTTAGCGGTAGAGATATAAAAGATCTATTTGATACAAAAGAATTTGAACCTTTCATTGCCAAAAAAGGATTTACTTTCAAAATCAAAAATGGAAAGGTTCAATATTTTAGTACTTTATTAAATACAAATATATATAATTTTTTTTACGATATTTTTAAAATAAACAATGATTATGATGTTGTAGTAACTGATTTTGAACCTATATCAGCTTTTGCGGCTAAAAAATTCAATATTCCATGTATTGGCGTTGGTCACCAATACTCTTTCAATACTAATATACCCATGACGATAAAAATGAAATTTTTTAGTTTATTTTTTCCAAAATTTTTTACCCCAGTTGATAAATCAATTGCATCACATTTCTATCATTTTAACCAACCAATCTTACCA
>CBFHKL010000026.1:0-10096 GCA_965656415.1 uncultured bacterium | reverse complement strand
AAGTTCCTGTTATAAATTATACTATTCCTCACGAAATAATTGGAAAACATGGTGCTAGTAGAGTCTTATTGAAGCCTGCCCCTTATGGTACAGGTATTATTGCTGGTTCTGCAGTTAGATTGATTATGGAGCAAGTTGGAATAAATAACATATATTCAAAAGTATTGGGTTCAAATAATCCTATGAATGTAGCGAAGGCTGTTATGAACGCACTATCTAGTCTTCAAGATGTTAGAGTAGTTGCTAAAAAAAGAGGTAAGACCCCTAAAACACTTTTTGAGATCTGAAAATGGCAAAAAAACAATTAAAAATTACACAAATTAAAAGTAGGATTGGATATTCTAGAAAAGCAAAAGCAACTCTAGATGCTCTAGGGCTTACCAAGATGAACAAATCAGTTATCTTAAATGCTAACGATGCAATTGTTGGTATGATTAAGAAGATTGATTATTTAGTTAAGGTTGAAGAGGTATGAAGTTAGTTAAACCAACAGATGCATTAAAAAAATCTAAAAGGGTTGGTAGAGGTCATGGATCTGGTTTAGGTACAACTGCTGGAAGAGGCCATAAAGGTGCTGGTCAGAGAAGCGGACATAAATACCGTTTTTGGTTTGAAGGTGGTCAAATGCCTTTGCATAGAAGAGTTCCAATGAGAGGTTTCAATAATCATAATTTTGCAAAAACATTTGAAATAGTTAATCTTTCGCAGATTTCTAAGCTTAAAGTGAAAAATATTGATGCTGAAGTTATGTCTAAAAATGGGCTTATATCTTCTAGTTTAGTTCCAGTAAAAGTTTTAGGAAATGGTTCACTTGATAAAGCAGTAAATGTGACTGCCTCTTCTTTTAGTGATTCTGCAATGAAGAAGATTGAAGAGTCCGGTGGAAAGGCTATCACTCAGTGATTGAAAAAATAAGAAATATTTTTGCTATTCCCGAGTTAAGGAGAAAAATTTTATTTACCTTAGGAATCTTGGTTATTGTAAGACTGGGTTCCCAAGTACCTATTCCAGGAATTAATCCCGATGCTCTAAGACAGACTATGGAATCTTTAAATGATACTTTTTTTGGTTTGTTTAATTTGTTCACAGGTGGTGCTTTTGGACAAGCTGCTATTTTTGGATTAGGTATTATGCCTTATATATCTGTATCAATTGTGATACAAATTCTTCAAACAACTCTTCCATATTTTCAAAGACTTGCCATGGAAGGTGAAAGTGGGAGAGCAAAAATTACCCAAATTACTAGATATGGTACAGTAGTTCTGGCTTTTGTTCAATCAATTTTTATTTCTCTATTATTAGAGAGTTATGGTATTGTTCTTGATCCAGGTTTTCTTTTTAGATTTACTGCAGTGGTAAGTATAACTACTGGAACAATGCTTTTATTATGGCTTGGAGAAAAAATAACAGAGCATGGTATTGGCAATGGAATCTCATTGATTATTATGGTTGGTATTATTGCTGGATTCCCAAATGTAATAATTTCTGAAATTTCTTATTTTCAGCAAGGAGTAAGAGGAATTCTCTCAGAATTATTTTTAATGCTTCTATTTTTCTTCTTAGTGATGATGATTATTCTTGTACAGCAAGGAGTAAGAAAAGTGCCTGTACAATATGCTAGAAGAATTGTTGGTCGTAAAGTTTATGGAGGTCAAAATACTTATTTACCATTAAAAATTAATACTGCTGGAGTTATTCCTATTATTTTTGCTCAATCAATAATTCTTATTCCAGGAACTATTGCAACTTTTTTTGGACAAGATGCAACGCAGTCTAATTTTATTTCCATGTTTGCAATGGATCATTGGTTTTCTAATTCATTGTTTGCATTACTAATTATTTTCTTTACTTATTTTTATACAGCATTGCAATTTGACCCTAATCAAGTTTCTTCTACTCTTAAACAGCAAGGTGGGTTTATACCTGGCGTTAAGCCTGGAAAGAAAACAGCGGAATTTATTGAAAATATTCTAACAAGAGTTACTCTACCTGGAGCATGCTTTTTAGGATTCATAGCTCTTATGCCATACTTTCTTCAGCAATTAGCTGGACTAGACTATGCATATGCATCATTTTTTGGTGGAACTAGCTTATTAATTGTTGTTGGAGTTGGACTTGACACTTTAAGTCAAATAGAATCTCATCTTTTATCAAGACATTATGATGGTTTTTTAAATAAAGGCAAGGTTAGAAGCAGACGTGGTTGATATTAATAATCATATTGAAGTTGCTGCAATATCTGATAGTTGTCAGATTTTATCAGATACTCTTAACTTAGTTGAAAAGCATATTCACCCAGGACAATCTGTAATGGAGCTAGATAGTATTGCCGAAAATTATATTCTTTCATGCAATGCAAAACCGGCTTTCAAAGGTTACGATGGTTTTCCTGCCACTTTAACAGTTTCTATTGATGATGAGATTGTTCATGGCATACCTAAAGATATTTTTCTTTCAGAGGGTCAAATAGTTAGTATTGATTGTGGTGTAATTAAAAATGATTTTTATAGCGATTCTGCAAGGACGTTACCGGTAGGAGTAATTTCGGATAGTAAGCAAAAATTATTAGATGTCACTAAAAAAGCTTTAAAGATTGGTATTGAAAATGCTGTGGTTGGAAATAAGGTTTTTGATATCAGTAATTCTATTCAAGAGTATGTTGAATCAGAAGGATTTTCAATTGTGAGAGAGTTAGTTGGACATGGTATTGGAAGACAGCTACATATAACTCCTCAAATCCCTAATTTTTCTAATCCTGCTACAATGGATTTGAACGTAGAATTAAAAGAAGGAATGTGCTTAGCTATTGAACCGATGGTAAACATGGGAACTAGACACATAAAAACGGACAGTGATGGGTGGACAATTAGAACTAAAGATGGTAATGCAAGTGCACACTTTGAACATTCAATTCTTATTACTAAGTTCCAACCCAGAATTTTAACTTAAAAAAAAATGGCAAAACAAGAATCAATAGAAGTAGAAGGTATTATAAAGGAAGCTTTACCTGGTGCAAGATTTAGAGTTACAATTAATCTTGGAGGTAAAGACCATGAAGTGTTAGCACACGTAAGCGGTAAAATGAGAATGCACTTTATTAAGATGCTTCCTGGAGATAAAGTTGATTTACAATTATCTCCTTATGATTTAAGTAGAGGAAGAATAACATTTAGGCAGTAATTATGAAAGTAAAAGCTTCAGTTAAAAAAAGAACTAGAGATTGCATTATCGTCCGAAGAAAAGGGCGTATTTACGTAATTAATAAGAAAAACCCTAGATTTAAGCAGAGGCAAGGATAATGGCTAGAATAGCAGGTGTAGATATACCAAAAGATAAGAAAGTGGCATATTCCCTTAGATATGTCCACGGAATAGGTTTAAAAACTGCTCATGATATATGTGATCAAGCAAAAGTTGATCCTAATACTCGTGTAACTGATTTAACTTCAAAGCAAGAGGATGAAATTAGAAAAGTTATTGTAGATTTAAAGCTACTTATTGAGGGTGAACTTAGAAGTGAAAATTTAAAGAATGTTAAAAGATTGCAAGATATTGGTAGCTATAGAGGTGTAAGACATAGAAAGTCTTTACCAGTAAGAGGTCAGAGAACTAAAACTAATTCTCGAACTAAAAGAAGTAAAAAAAGACAAACAATTTCATTAGGTAAGAAAGCAGTATAATATGGCAACGCAAACCAGATCTAATAAGAAAAAGAAAAAAATAAATCCAAACGGTATTGTTCATATTAAAGCAACTTTTAATAACACAAATATCACAGTCTCTGATGAGTTTGGGAATGTTGTTGCATGGGCAACAGCTGGAAAAGCAGGTTTTAAGGGTTCAAGAAAAAATACTGCTTATGCAGCAACTGTTGCTTCTGAGAAAGTAGCTAGTGAAGTTGTGAGTATGGGAATGACTACAGTGTCTGTAAGAGTTAAAGGTCCTGGAGCAGGAAGAGAATCAGCTATTAGAGCATTATCTGCTGCTGGATTACAAGTAAAATCAATATCTGATGTTACTCCATTACCACATAATGGATGTAGACCTAAAAAACAGAGAAGAGTATAAAGTATGGCAAAATTAAATATACCAAAAGGTAAGTTAGTTAGAAAGTTGGGAGTCAATATTTTTGGAAACCCTAAGTTTGATCGTTTATTATCAAAGAAAGGGTATGGCCCTGGACAGCACGGAAAGTCTGGTAAGAGATTTTCTACATATTCTGTTCAATTAAAAGAAAAACAGAAAATTAAGTTTACTTATGGAATGCTTGAAAAACAGTTTAGAAATTATTTTAAAAAAGCTTCACTTATGAAAGGTGAAACTGGTTTAAACTTACTTGTTATGCTTGAATCAAGATTAGATAATGTTGTTTATAAGCTTGGTTTTGCTCCTACTAGGCCAGCTGCTAGACAATTAGTCAGTCATAGTCATTTTCTAGTTAATAATAGAAAAGTTAATATTGCATCATTCAGATTAAAACCTGGTGATCTTATTACCGTAAGAGATAAAAGTAAAAAATTAGATATTATTTTAAATGCCATCAAAATGGTAAAAGGTGATTTAAATATTTCATGGTTATCATTAGATAAAGCAAAAATGGTAGGAACATTTGTCAGTTTCCCAGAAAGAGATGAAATTGATTTAACTATGAACGAACAATTAGTTGTTGAATACTATTCAAGATAAAGGAAGAAACATGAGCAATGATTTAAAATTTAAAATTTCACATAAAATTACAGAAGATAACTCAAGTAATTTTACTATTAAACCTCTGGACAGAGGATACGGCATTACTGTTGGTAATTCTTTAAGGAGAGCTCTTCTTACAGCTGTTCCTGGCGCAGCAATTACTAATGTTAAGATTGAGGGCGCTCATCATGAATTTTCTACAATAGACGGAGTGACAGAAGATGTTGCTGATGTCATTATGAATTTAAAAGGAGTTCGTTTTCATTTATTCGAAAGTTCTGTTGAACCAATCTTTTTAAAGGTTAAAGGTCCTAAAGCTTTTACAGCTGCCGATATTCAAGCTGCGAGTAATGATTTTACTATTTTAAATCCTGATCATTATATCACTGATATAGCCAAAGGTACCACATTAGAAGTCGAATTAAGACTTGGAATTGGAAAAGGTTATAAATCTAGCGAGGAAAACAAATTAAATAACTCTCCAGTTGGTATGATACCTATTGATAGTATTTTCAATCCAGTAACCAAAGTTTCGTTTAATGTTTCTCCATTACCTGGAGCAAAAGAAGATACTGAAATGCTGTCATTAAATGTTACTACAGATGGTTCAATTACTCCAATTGATGCAGTTAGTTATTGCTCTTCTGTATTGTCAGAACATTATAATATTATTAATTCAATAAGTAATCCTTCAATTCTTGAAATAGATAAGCCTGTAAGTGAAGAAATTTTACAAATTCGTAAACTTCTTGAATCATCTATTGATGAAATGGAATTATCTGTACGTAGTCATAATTGTCTTGAGGCTGCAGGTATTACTTTGATTGGAGAGCTTGTAGATAAAGATGAAGCTGAGATGCTTGAATACAAGAATTTTGGAAGAAAATCTTTAAATGAGTTAATTGAAAAGCTAGAAACTATGGGATTAAAGTTTGGAATGGATACGAGTCCTTACACTGAAGACGAAGCATAATGAGAAAAAGAATATCATCAAGAAAATTTGGTAAATTATCTGCACATAGAAAAGCTATGATGTCTAATTTGGCTAGTTCATTAATTGAACACAAACGAATTAAAACAACACACCAAAAAGCTTTAGAGTTGAGAAAATTTATTGAGCCAATGATTACAAAAGCTAAAAACCACACTGTTCACAACAGACGTGAAGTTTTGAAAAAAATCCACAATGATGATGCAGTCAAGATCCTTTTTGATGTAATTGCTCCAAATTATTCTGATAGACCTGGAGGTTACACTAGAATTATTAAGCTTGGATCTAGAGTAAATGATGCTGCCAAAATATCTCTAATTGAATTTGTAGACAAATTTAATTTCGAGTCTGATGAAGTGGTAGATGTAACTGAAGATCCTGTTGTACAAGAAGAAGTTAAAGAATAGTTAGATCTCTCTAATTATTTTTAGTAAATATTCCTCATCAACTTTACAAAAAGCCCTTTTTATTTTTGAATCAACATCTAAAACGTATTTAATACCGCTAAATTCAAAGGGAATACATAGTTCTGATTTGCTTTTTTCATCACAAACAATATGACCTTCAAATTTATTAACATCATCAATATTTTGAATTTGATTCTTAAGAATTGCAGTACCACAAACTCCATCCAATTGAATTGGACTGCAAGGTATTTTATCTGCACTATATTCTGATATAAAAAGCTCATCCCCATCTTGAAAATAAAAACCGCAAAAAATCCAGCTATCAAAAGAATCAAAAAGTAACGTTGAGATAAGTTTAAGCTTATTGCGTTCTGAAGTATTTTTAATACTTTCGATACATTTTATATATATTTTTTCTTTATTTTCAGCTAATAACATTATTTTAAAATATGAAAAATATCAAAAAACCAATAATCATTTCTGGTATACCTAGATCTGGAACAACTCCTTTAGGTAAGGTATTATCATCTATAGAAGGTTTTTCAATGATTTATGAGCCATTTAACGTCAATCAGGGCATAAATGATATTAATTTCAATTACCCTTATCCAGGTAAAAATATTTCTGTTAAAGAATTCCAGTCAATCTTTAATGATCTAATACAATTTAAATCTAGTTTTAAGAAAGGATATTTAAAGCATGATAATTTTTCAAAAAAAATTATTAAGACTATTTTTGGAAATGAAAGCTCCTTATCCTATTTAAAGGCAAAAAAACGCTCAACTAATAGACAATTATTAATAAAAGACCCATTTTTATTATTTAGTTCAGAAGAACTTTGTTTAAATCATAAAGTAATAATTTGTCATAGACCTTTAAAGCCACTGGCTGCTAGTTTTAAAAGAATGAAATGGAACTTTAAAGAATTTGAAGATTTGGTAAATTTTTTTCCAACAAACAGTATAAAATCTTATAGACTTCAAGCTTGTGATAAAATATCAAGTTATGTAATAGGAGCAATTCAGTTTTATGAGTTATTCTATCTTTATATTAATAACATAAGTCCTAATAAAAATTTATATTTTTTTTCTCAACAAAAATTTTCTAAAAATCCAGAAGAAGAAGTGGCAAATTTATTAAGATGGCTTGAATTAGAAATTCCTGATAAAATAATTTTACTTTCAAAATCTTTAAATAAAGGAAAAAATTCACAAATACATTTTCCATTAAAAAATATTCAACACGATAGTGATTATAATAAAAAATTCAGTAATGAATATTACAAATCAGTGCTTACAAAGGATGAGATAGAATTGATTGATTCTTTTGTAGCGGAGGAGAGATTTGAACTCCCGACCTTCGGATTATGATTCCGCTGCTCTAACCAACTGAGCTACTCCGCCATAAACGGCTAAAGTTATATCACTCAGAATTAAATGTCTAAATTATTTTATTTTTTAAATTTTTTTAAAAAACACTTTGCTTTTTTTTAATGTTTTGTAATTTCATTCATTGACGCAATAAATAGGAGATAACTAACTCAATGAAATATAAATCAAAAAAAGAATTTTTAGATTCAGTTGTTGATAATTACTCAGATCAAAAAGAATTCCATCAAGCTGTTAAAGAAGTAATACATTCAATTTGGGATACTGCTGTTAGTAATGAAGAGTATTGTAAGTTTAATATTCTTGATCGAATAATTGTACCAGATAGAACAATTATCTTTAGAGTTCCATGGATGGACGATAAGAATAATGTTCATGTAAATTTAGGTTACAGAATCCAATTTAATTCAGCTATTGGTCCATATAAAGGTGGTTTAAGATTTCATCCTAACGTCAATCTAGGAGTATTAAAATTTTTGGCCTTTGAACAAGTTTTTAAAAATAGTTTAACTGGCTTAAACCTTGGTGGAGGTAAAGGTGGTTCAAATTTTGACCCAAAAGGAAAATCTGATAAAGAAATAATGAGTTTTTGTTATGCATTTATGAATGAACTTTACAGACATATTGGTAGAAGAACTGATATTCCTGCTGGAGATATTGGAGTAGGAGGTAGAGAAATTGGATATATGTTCGGTCAATATAAAAAAATTAGAAATGCATTTACCGGTGTTCTAACTGGAAAAGGTACTAATTGGGGAGGAAGTTTAATTCGTCCTGAAGCAACTGGATATGGTTTAGTTTATTTTGTTTTAGAAATGTTGGAAACTAGAAAAGATTCCTTAAAAGGTAAAACTGTTACAGTGTCTGGTTCAGGAAATGTTGCTCAATTTGCTTGTGAAAAATTAATTGAGCTTGGCGCTAAACCAGTAACACTTTCTGATTCAAGTGGATTTATTCATGATCCTGATGGAATAACCCAAGAAAAAATTGAATATGTTAAAAAGTTAAAAAGCGTCAGATCAGCTAGAATCTCGGAATATGCTAAAAAATTCAATGTAGAATATGTTGAAGGTAAGCGTCCATGGTCAATTAAATGTGATATCGCATTACCTTGTGCTACAGAAAATGAACTAAATCTTGATGATGCTAAACAGCTAACTCATAATGGTTGTTATGTAGTTGCAGAAGGTGCGAATATGCCTTCAACAACAAATGCTGTCTATCACTTTATCAATCAAAAAATATTATTTGGACCTGGTAAAGCAGCAAATGCTGGTGGAGTAGCTATTTCAGGTATTGAAATGAGTCAAAATAGTACAAGAATTCCATTAACTAGAGATAAGGTTGATGGTTTGCTTAAAGAAATCATGCAACGTGTACATAACACCTGTGTTAAATATGGTAAAAAAGATGACTTTGTAAACTATGTTGATGGGGCAAATATTGGTGGATTTGTAAGAGTTGCAGATTCCATGATTGACCAAGGAATTGTTTAAATTAATTTGTATCTTATGCAGTCATGTTGCGTAAGATTTCTTCAATAGATTTTAAGTCGTCAAATACGACATCTGGGAAAACAGTTCTTATTCGAGTTGACTATAATGTTCCAGTTGAAAACGAATTAGTCACTGACGACTATAGAATACTTAAATCTATTCCTACCATAAAGTATTGCTTAGATCAAGGAGCAAAGGTAGTCTTAATGTCTCATATGGGAAGACCTAAGGGAAAAGTTAATAGTAAATTTTCTCTTATTCCTGCAGGTGAGAAGCTAGCTGAATTATTAGAAATGCCAATAAAATTTTCTGAAGACTGCATATCCGAAGATGCTATCGATGTTTCAAAAAACTTAAAAGATGGTGAAATACATTTACTGGAAAATTTAAGATTTTATAACGAAGAAACTGAAAATAATTCAGATTTTGCTTCACAGTTAGCTAGGCATGGCTCTATTTATATAAACGATGCTTTTGGAACTGCTCACAGAGATCATGCTTCAAACTCTGGTATTACAAAACATTTTGCAACAAAGGGAATAGGTCTTCTAATTGAACAGGAGATGAAGTTTCTTTCTGAAGAGCTTTCAAATCCATTAAAACCACTTTCATTAATAATTGGAGGATCAAAAATAGATACAAAAATTGCTGTAATTGAGAATTTTTTAGATTTTGCAGACAATATTATTATTGGTGGTGCTATGGCAAATACATTTTTGCTCGCAATGAACAAAAAAATCGGTATTTCTTTAGCTGAAAAGGATAAGGTTGATTTAGCAAAAAAATTATTAAAAGAAGCCAATAAAAAAGGAACCAATATTATCCTTCCAATAGATTTTACAGGAGAGCTTGATTCATTTGGGTCTGGTAACATTAATGTTGCTGATGCTAAAGATATTCCGGAAAATATGATTTGCGAGGATATTGGAGAGAAATCTATAAAGCTATTTACTGATATTATATCTTCGTCACAAACTTTATTATGGAATGGTACTGTAGGGGTAGCTGAAAATCCTAATTTTGCAGTTGGAACGAATAGAATTGTTGATGCTATCATAGAAAACCAATTAACTTCAATTGTTGGAGGCGGAGATACTGTAGCTGCTATAAGAAATTACAATGATAG
>CBFHKL010000025.1:3950-10721 GCA_965656415.1 uncultured bacterium | reverse complement strand
AATTATCAAAAGCTCAAGATCTAAATATTAGGATTGTAGAAGAAAAAGATTTGATCGGATTTCTAGGTGAAGCTTAGCCTTTTTCTAATTTTAATAACTAGTTTTATTTTTTCAGAAAATAATCTATCATTTCAAACACAATTAGTATCTGAAGGATTTTCTAGACCACTACTTGTAAGATTTCATCCTGAAACAAACTCTATGTTTGTGATAGAACAAACTGGGAAAATTAAATTTATTGAAAAAAACAAGATAACTACTTTTATAGATTTATCAGATTTAGTTTTGACAGGGCCAATCCCAGATGAAAGAGGGTTATTGGGGATGGCACTTCATCCAAGCTTTGCAGAAAATGGACTATTTTATGTATCCTATGTAGACAAGAATAATTTTTCTGTTGTTGCTCGTTATTTTTATGACAACATAAAACAAAAAATAGATTTTACATCAGAAAGTAAATTATTTCACTTTGAGCAGCCTTATGGGAATCATAACGGAGGGCATCTTGAATTCGGTATGATAGACAATTTTCTATATTTAGGATTTGGAGATGGAGGATCATCAGGCGACCCTCAAAATAATGCGCAAAATTTTGATAATTTTTTAGGCAAGATATTAAGAATTGACGTAAATACAGAAAGCGGATATTTAATACCAAAGTCTAATCCTTATATAAACAAACCAGATAAATTAGATGAAATTTGGGTGTATGGTTTACGAAACCCTTGGAGATTCAGTTTTGATAGACAAAACGGTGATCTTTATATAGGAGATGTCGGACAATACTTATGGGAAGAGATTAATAGAATTAGCTCAAATCAATCAAATGTTAATTTTGGATGGAAGATTATGGAAGGAAACCATTGCTATGAAAATGAAGTATGTAACCAAGACGGATTAACAATGCCTATATTTGAATATCCAAGTGATGCATCATACGCATTTAGTCTGATGGACATTAACCAAAAAAATGTATATGGATGTTCTGTTACGGGTGGATATGTTTATAGAGGTAGTAAAATTAATGAACTAAAGGGGTTATACTTATTTTCCGATTTTTGTACAGGGAAAATTTGGTCTTTGAATCCAGTTGACGGTACAACAAAAGATTTAACTACACAATTATTAGGGGAAAAGAAAAGCATGATTTCTTCGTTTGGCGAAGATATAAATGGTGAATTATATATAGTGGAATTTTCAGGAAGTATTTATAAAATAGTACCTTCAAATGAATAAAAACCTAGCAATTAAAATCAACAATCTTTTTAAGACTTACGACACTGTAAAAGCAGTCCAAGGTATTGATTTAGAAATCAATAAAGGAGAATTTTATGGCTTGTTAGGCCCGAATGGTGCTGGAAAGTCAACTACTATTAACTCAATTACAAGCTTAGTTAAGCCATCAGATGGAGATATTGAAATTTTTGGAAAAAATATTGAAAATAATTTCAGATTTGCTAGGTCTCAAGTTGGAATTGCACATCAAGAAGTAAGTACGGACTGGTTTTTCCCTTTAGAACAATTATTATATTTTCAGGCTGGTTTCTATGGAGTGTCTCGATCAAATGCAAAAGAAAGAATTGAATATTTATTAGAAAAATTAGGTTTATCAAAGCATCGAACAAAAAAAATGCGCGAGCTATCAGGAGGAATGAAACGTAGGTTGCAAATAGCTAAAGCTCTGGTACATGACCCGGAAATAATTATTCTTGATGAACCTACTGCTGGTGTGGATGTTGAACTTAGGCATGATTTATGGTTGTATTTACAAGAGCTTCATAAAGATGGTAAAACAATATTACTAACTACTCACTATATTGATGAAGCAGAGCTTTTATGTGAGCGAGTAGGAATCATTGATAAAGGAAAGTTAATTGTTGAAGATACGGTTTCAAATTTAAAAAAAATGGTTAAAAACTCATCACTTGAAATTCGATTAAAAGACAATATTAATAAAGATTTAAGTTTTTTGAGCGAATATGATTATAAAATAGATGAAAAAATTGTTCAGATTTTTACAGATACACCAAACCTTGAATTACCGTCAATAATTTTAAAATTTTCTGAAAAAAATATTCAAATTGAAGATATTCATATTCCTAAAACATCGTTGGAAGATGTCTTTCTAGACCTAACAGGAAGGAAAATAAATGATTAAAAATTGGGTTGGTTTTTATACTCTTTCTTCAAGAGAAATCATGCGATTTTTTTCTGTATGGAGACAAACTATAATACCAGGAATAGTTACTACACTATTATACATATTTGTTTTTGGAGTAGCTCTTGAGAATAGGATTAGTGAGATAGGTGGTGTTTCATATAAAATATATATCTTACCAGGATTATTAATGATGAATGTGATTACCAATGCAGTTGCAAATTCCGCTTCTTCAATGTTGCAAATGAAATTACTTCAAACACTTCCTGAACTTTTGATTACTCCGCTTTCTAGTCTTGAATTATCCTTATCGTTCATAATTGGTGGAGCTATCAGAGGATTTGTTAATGGAATTTTAATTCTTTTAATTTGCTGGCTTGCAGGAATGCCCATTTTAAATCTCCCCCTTACATTATTTTTTATTCTTTTAGTTTCTTGGTCATTTTCGAGTTTAGGTCTTTTTGTTGGACAGCTGTCTGACTCATGGGACCAGCTAGCACTAATACAAAATTTTGTTATCACACCCTTTAGTTTTCTTGGAGGAATATTTTATTCAATTAAGATGCTTCCTGGTTGGGCCATGACTTTAAGTCAAGTAAATCCAATCTATTATGCAATAAGCGCATTAAGAGAAGCAACGCTTGGTGTTTCAGATGCTTCATTCCTTACAGCATCAATCTTTTTAATCTTATTTACTATAGGTACAACAGCAATGGCAGTTCAACTGATGTCAACAGGAAAAAAAATTAGGTTTTAATTTTTGTTTAATTGATTTAAAATAGGCCATGCAAAAATTAAAAAAGGCTATCCTATTTCTAGAGGATGGCCTTTTTTTTAACGGAAAAAGTCTTGGTAGTAATGGTGAAACTTTTGGTGAAGTTTGCTTTAATACTGGAATGACTGGATATCAAGAGATACTAACTGATCCTTCCTACTCTAATCAGATGATTGTAATGAGTAGTCCACACATAGGTAATTATGGTACTAATAACAATGATACAGAATCTGAAAAAGTTTATGCAACAGGTTTTATAATTAAGAGCGAATCTTTACAGCCTTCAAACTGGAGATCTGAAGAATCTCTGTCATCATTTTTGAAAAAACATAGTATAGTCGGGATTCAAGACATTGACACAAGAGCATTAACTATTCACATAAGAAAAAATGGTGCAATGAGAGGAATCATTTCAACTGAAGATTTTGATCTCGATAGTTTGGCAAGCAAAATTGAGAGTATCCCTAAAATGGAAGGACAAGATTTAGCAATTAAAGTTGCAAGAAATAAAAAAGTTATTTTATCAAACACTGATAATCCTGTTTATAAAATTGCAGCCATTGATTTTGGAATGAAAAGCAATATATATGATATTATGCTTGATCATAAGGCTGAAGTTGAAATTTTTCCTGCAAACGTATCATATGATGAAATACTTTTATCTAATCCAGATGGTATTTTTCTGTCAAATGGACCAGGAGACCCTGCGGCAGTAACATATGGCATAGAAACAGTAAAAAATTTACTAGGTAAAAAACCTATCTTTGGAATATGTCTTGGGCATCAAATTCTAGCTTTAGCATTGGGTGCAAACACATTCAAAATGAAGTTTGGTCATAGAGGTATAAATCAACCAGTAAAAAATTTAATTACAAACAAAGTAGAAATTACATCTCAGAATCATGGATTTGCTGTTGACGAAGATACTCTACCATCTAACATCACTGTAACACATAAGCACCTAAATGATGATACTGTTGCTGGAATAAGCTGTAATGATTTTTCAGCATATTCAGTTCAATATCATCCTGAAGCTAGTCCAGGACCACATGATTCAAGATATGTATTTAAGGAATTTTTCAATATGATGAAGAGTAATGCCAAAACGTAATGACATAAACACTATCCTAGTTATAGGAGCTGGGCCAATTGTTATTGGGCAGGGATGTGAATTTGATTATTCTGGGACCCAAGCCATAAAAGCTTTAAAAGAAGAAGGGTATAGAGTCGTGTTGATTAATTCTAACCCTGCTACCATCATGACTGACCCCCAATTTTCTGATAAAACCTATATTGAGCCTATTTCTACAGAGTATGTTGAAGCAATAATTAAAAAAGAAAAACCAGATGCTATTTTACCTACTGTTGGAGGTCAAACTGCTTTAAATGTTGCTATGAAACTAGATGAAGAAGGAATACTTAAAAAGTATGATGTTGAACTAATAGGGGCTAACAGAAAAGCTATTGAAACTGCTGAAAGTAGAGAAATGTTCAAGCAGGCTATGTTAGAAATTGGCCTTGATTTGCCATATGGTTATACTGTTAAATCACTGGATGAGGCTAAAAAGTTATTAGATAAAATTTCCCTACCTGCTATTATTAGGCCATCCTTTACATTGGGTGGCTCAGGCGGTTCTGTTGCATACAATGAAGAAGAATTTGAGACATCAGTAAATAAAGGGTTGAAAGAAAGTCCAACTGGACAGGTTCTTGTTGAAGAATACTTAAACGGCTGGAAAGAATACGAATTAGAACTTATACGCGATTTAAATGATAATGTTATAATTATTTGTTCAATTGAAAATATCGATCCTATGGGTATACATACCGGTGACTCTATTACAATTGCTCCTGCGATGACTCTTAGTGATAAAGAGTTTCAAGTAATGCGAAATGCAGCTATAAAATGTATTAGAAAAATCGGCGTTGATACTGGAGGTTCGAATGTTCAGTTCGCAGTTAACCCAGTTGACGGAAGAATGGTGATAATTGAAATGAATCCAAGAGTTAGTAGGTCTTCTGCTTTAGCCTCAAAAGCTACAGGATTTCCAATTGCAAAAATTGCTGCAAAGCTTGCCGTTGGATATTCTTTAGATGAACTAAAAAATGATATAACAAACAGAACATTAGCTGCTTTTGAGCCAACAATTGATTACATAGTTACAAAATTACCTAGATTTGATTTTGAAAAATTTTCATCGGCTTCTGGAAAACTTGGTGTTCAAATGCAATCAGTTGGCGAAGCAATGGCAATTGGAAGAACATTTAGAGAATCATTTCAAAAAGCTTTTCGTTCCCTAGAGCTTAATTTACCAGGATTTGAAACTAAAGATCCAAGAGATGAAGATTTAGATATTAAAAGATTTAGAGAGCTAGACATTAAATCTTTAAATGATGGTAGCGCATTTAGGATGTTGAAAGTTAAAGAAGCAATAAAGCAGGAATTTTCAATTGAAGAAATTCATAAAAATACTGGTATTGATCCATGGTTCTTAACTGAGATTCAAGAAATAGTTAATATTGAGAAAGATTATTCTACTGTAGACAATCTTCAGTTTTTAAAAAAGAATGGATTTTCTGATTTGCAGATAGCTCGCTTAAATAATTTATCTGAAGATGAAGTAAGACAAATGAGAATTGATCAAAAAATTATACCAGTTTACAAATTAGTTGATACTTGTGCTGGTGAGTTTGAAGCAGAAACTCCTTATTCATATTCTACATATGAATCTGAAAACGATTTGCAACCTCTTGAAGGTAAAAAAATTATGATTTTAGGAGGTGGACCAAACAGAATTGGCCAAGGTATTGAATTTGATTATTGTTGTGTACAGGCAGTATTTGGTTTGCGCGAAGCTGGTTATAAATCTATAATGGTTAATTGCAATCCTGAAACTGTCTCAACTGATTTTGATTTAGCAGATAGATTATATTTTGAACCCATTACATTTGAAGATATTATGAATATCATCAATTTTGAAAAGCCAGATGGAGTATTAGTACAATTTGGAGGACAAACACCTTTAAAAATTGCAAACCAACTCTCCGAAGCTGGAGTTAAAATATACGGTACATCATCAGATAGTATCAATCTTGCTGAAAATAGAGAAGAGTTTGCAAAGGTAATTGATAAATTAAATATATTAACTCCTGCCTATTGCATAGCAAAAAATTATGATGATATTTATAGTTATGCTGAAACTGCAAACTTCCCTGTATTAGTTAGGCCAAGTTTTGTTTTAGGTGGAAGAGCAATGCAAATTGTTTATTCTAAAGAGCAATTGGTTGATTATGTATTTAGATCTGCTGAAGCTACAAATGATCACCCAATTTTAATTGATCAATTTATTGAAAATGCATTTGAGTTTGATGTAGATGCGCTTTGTGATGGAGAAGAAGTGTTCATTGGAGGAATTATGCAACATATTGAAGAAGCTGGGGTTCATTCAGGTGATTCTTCATGTGTTATACCTCCATACGAAGTAACTGATTCAGTAAAAAAAGAAATAGAAACTATCACAACTAAATTAGCATTAGAGCTTAATGTAATAGGTTTGATTAACCTTCAATTTGCTGTAAAAGATGATAAAGTATATGTATTGGAGGTAAACCCAAGATCGAGTCGCACAGTTCCATTTGTTAGCAAATACAGTAACATTCCATTAGCAAACATAGCCGCACAGATTTCAGTAGGTAAATTATTAAAAGATTTCAAGCTCAAAAAAAATAATTTTGAACATTATGCTGTAAAGAAAGCTGTCTTACCATTTAATAAGTTTAAAGATGAAAAAGTTTTTTTAGGCCCTGAAATGAAATCTACAGGAGAGGTAATGGGTAT
>CBFHKL010000025.1:0-3851 GCA_965656415.1 uncultured bacterium | reverse complement strand
CGATATGAGCACAGGTAGTGCCTTCTTAAAAGCTATGAAGTCAGATGGATATAATGTTCCAAAAACAGGTACAGCTTTCTTATCAGTTAATAAAACAGATAGGAAAGGACTTATTCTAATAGCAAAAAATTTAGTGGATTTAGGTTTTAATCTTGTAGCTACAAAGGGTACTTGCAAGTTTCTCAATGAACATGGTATTATTTGCGATGATATGTTCAAAGTTGGTGAAGGAAGACCAAACGTAGTCGATGAAATTCTAAATGATAATATTCAATTAGTAATCAATACACCTGAAGGGCCACAATCAAGATTTGATGAAGAAGCGATTGGAAAAACGTCAGTCATGAAAAATATTTTAACTATTACTACGCTCCCAGGGGCAAGAGCTGCTATTGATTCTATGAAACATTTAAACAAAATTAGTGTCAAAGCACTACAAGAATATTTTAAATAGTTTTCAACAAATCAGAAATTTTTTCTTTTAGTATTTCCCTAGTAGTTCGAAAAACACTTAAATCATTTTCATCATATGACCATTTTTTGAATGGATCTTCAATGCTCCAATGAATTCTTTTAATTTTACCTGGAAAAGCTGGACATTCTTTATCAGCATTATCACATACCGTAACTACAATATCAATATTTTTATCCATATATATTTCAATATTATCTGATTTATGGTGAGAAATGTCAATTTCTACTTCATTCATAACTTTGATTGCAGCAGGGTGAACTCTACTAGGATGAGATCCAGCGCTAAAAACTTCGAATTTTTCATTACACATTTCACGAAATAATCCATGTGCAATTTGAGATCTACATGAATTTCCAGTACAAATGAAAATTATTCTTTTCATTTATATGAATTTATATCGGGACATACGCAGAAAAAATTTCTATCTCCAAAAGCATTATCAATTCTAGAAACATATGGCCAAAACTTATTTTCTTTATTCCATTGAGCCGGGAAAACAGCACTTTCTTTTGAATAGGGATGATTCCAATCATCACAAATATCATGTACAGTATGAGGAGCATTAACTAAAACATTATCTTCTTGAGGCATTTTGCCTGATTCTATGTCAACAATTTCTTTTTTAATTGCAATCATTGCATCACAAAATTTATCAAGTTCAGATTTTGTTTCACTTTCAGTCGGTTCAATCATAAGTGTTCCTGGAATCGGCCAAGACATAGTAGGAGCATGAAACCCATAGTCAATTAATCTTTTAGCAATATCCTCATTAGTAATATTAGCAGTGGATTTAAATGATCTACAATCAACAATGAACTCATGCGCATTTAATCCGCTCTTACCGCGATATAGAATGCTATAATCATTTTCTAGTCTCTTAGCCATATAGTTTGCAGATAAAATTGCTACTTGGGATGCTTTCATTAAACCGTTTGCTGCCATTAATTTCATATAGATATATGAAATTAATAGAATACTTGCACTACCAAATGGTGATGACGAAACAGAGTAAGAAAAATCTTCATCAGTGAAACTATGTTTTGGAAGATGTGGCTTTAATTTTTCATTCACACAAATTGGACCCATACCTGGACCTCCTCCACCATGTGGTATACAAAAAGTTTTATGAAGATTAATGTGCATCACATCAGCTCCAAACTTACCCGGTTTACATACACCAACCATGGCATTCAAATTGGCTCCATCCATGTAGACTAAGCCACCATTATCATGAATTAAATTACATATTTCATCAATGTTATGTTCAAATACACCGTGCGTAGAAGGGTAAGTAACCATTAATGATGATAGTCTATCACCTGCTTCGTCAACTTTTTTACTTAAATCTTCATAATCTATATTTCCATGATCGTCACATTTTACTATTACAACTTTAAGTCCTGCCATTATTGCACTAGCTGGATTTGTTCCATGAGCTGATTCAGGTATTAGACAAATATCTCTTGTTGAATTATTTGCTTTATGATATTCTCTAATGCTTAATAATCCAGCATATTCTCCTTGAGCACCAGAATTTGGTTGAAAAGATACAGCATCAAACCCAGTTACTTTATAGAGCATTTCTTCCAGTTCATTAATGATTTTTTTATAACCTTTAGCCTGACTTAATGGAGCAAAAGGATGAATTGAATTAAACTCTGGCCAACTAATCGGAATCATTTCAACAGTTGCGTTAAGCTTCATAGTGCATGACCCAAGTGGTATCATGCTATAGTTTAAAGAAAGATCTCTTTTCTCTAATTTGTTAATATATCTAAGCATTTCTGTTTCAGAATTAATGCTATGAAAGATAGAGTGAGTTAAAATATTTCCTGTTCTATTCGGCTTAAAAATATTATAAGAGTTCTTAGAATCACTTTTTATATCAAATAACTTTGCAAGTGCCTCAACTTCACTAAAATCTGTTTTCTCATCTAAAGAGATACCAATAAATCCATTATCATGATACATCAAATTAAAATTTTGCTTTAATGCCTTATCTTTTAAACTCTCAATACTCATATTAGATAATTTGATTACTATTGTATCAAAAAATGAATTATCATTAGTTACAATTTCATGGCCTAATTTTGAAATTTTATCAGCAAGCTCTTTTGTATGGCTGTGTATTCTTTTAGCAATATTTTTCAAATCATCTGGGCCATGAAATAATGCATACATACCTGAAATAATAGCAAGTAACACTTGCGCTGTACAAATATTTGAAGTTGCTTTTTCCCTTCTTATGTGTTGCTCTCTAGTTTGCAATGTAAGTCTATAAGCTTGGTTACCTCTACGGTCTTGAGATACGCCTACAATTCTCCCGGGAATATCTCTTTTAAATTCTTCACTTGTAGACATAAATGCAGCATGAGGACCTCCGTATCCCAGTGGAACACCAAAGCGTTGACTATTCCCAACAGCTATGTCAGCTCCTAAATTACCTGGAGCTTCAAAAAGCTGTAAGCACATTAAATCACTAGCAAAGATTACTTTACAATTTGAATTATGCGCATCTGAGACTAGACTTTTATAGTCATTCTCAGATGAAATATGTCCATATTTATTTGGATATTGTACAATACAACCAAAAGCATGGGTAAAATCAAAATTCTTAAAATCTGTTACAATTATTTCAATATCTAATGGCTCAGCCCTGGATACAATAACATCTATAGTTTGCTGGAAACATTCTTTATCTACTAAAAACTGATTTTTTTCAGACTTATTTTTTCTGAAAAGCATTAACATAGCTTCACTTGCTGCAGTTCCTTCATCTAAAAGTGATGCATTAGCTATTGGCAATGCTGTAATTTCAGTAATCATTGTTTGATAGTTTAAAAGAGCCTCTAATCTGCCTTGAGATATTTCAGGTTGATATGGAGTATACTGCGTATACCATCCTGGATTCTCAAGTATATTTCGGAGAATAACGTTGGGAGTAATGGTATCATAATACCCTTGACCAATTAGAGACCTATGAATAGAATTATTGCTTCCAATATTTTTAACATGATTTAAAATATCATTTTCAGAAAATACTTCATTTCCTATTGAAAGATCATCAATATCCAAAATATTTTTTGGCACAATTTTCTCTAGAAGATCGTTGAGAGAATTGCAACCAAGATATTGCAACATTTCATCGATTTCTCGTTGAGAAGGGCCGATATGTTTATTATGAAATTCAGACATAATTATGAGATGTTTCTCAAAATAGTACCCCCGGAAGGACTCGAACCTACAACCAAGGGCTTAAAAGGCCCCTGCTCTACCATTGAGCTACGGAGGCAAAACTAGGCTAAAATATAACCTATAAAATTTAAATTAATACTCTTAAAAAGTCATTTTTTAAAATTTTTTTAAAATTTGAAAT
>CBFHKL010000024.1:0-11851 GCA_965656415.1 uncultured bacterium | reverse complement strand
CATGATGAAACATTTAAAGAGTTTTCTGGCAATAAATTTGGGAAAATAAAAATTAAAAACTTCTGCACCTATAAATCTGTAAATAAAAAAAGATATTATGTATGTCATGGTGATGAATTTGATATCTTTATGACTCCAAAATTTAGCTGGATATCTCATTTAGGCGGAGGTGTATATGAAAGAATTTTATGGATGAATCAAATCCTTAATTGGTGGAGGAAAAAAACTGGTGGTAAATATTGGTCGCTATCAAAATATGTTAAAAGAAAAGCTAAAATAGCATCAAATGTCATTTCAAAATATGAAAATGCTTTAATTAATTCTGGAGAAAAAAAAGGATATGATGGAGTAATTTGTGGACATATTCATCATGCTGAGAATAAAATAATTAATGACTTTCATTACTTAAATTCTGGAGACTGGGTTGATAGCTGCACTGCATTAGGAGAGGATTTTGATGGAAACTGGCATATTATTGATTGGGGTAACAAAATTTTTAAAAATAAACTTTAATACTTTTCAACTCAGATAATAATATTTAATATTCGATATGGAATTTGGATTATACTATTGGGGTATTTTTGGCGGAGTGATTTTATTTGTTTTTTTAGTCTCTCTTCTATTTAACCCGTAAGGAAAATATCATGGAAATTATAACTAACTTTGCAGAAGCTCTTCAAGCAAATCCAGCATTACTTGTTGGTATTTCACTTTGGGAAGCTCTATTTACTTTATTGGCTTTGTGGTTTGCAGCAAGAAATGATCATAAGGGTTGGTTCCTAATATGTGGTCTTGTCCAACTATTTGGATTAGTAGAAATATTCTATCTTGCGACTAAAACAAACTTTTTTAAAGACTTTAAATTAAATGAGTAAACATTTTCCAACTATTATAGCTTCAATAATGCTTATTGCTATGCTTGGATTAATGAGCAATTGTCAAGTTGATACAAATGTCCCACTAGAATACCAAAGTCCAATGGAAACTAGTGAACATTTAGATGAGAATGACAAAGAAATGAAGAAACGAATTGTCAATTACGAATTCCAAAGAGATAGACAAGATCCTTGAGAAAAATTTTATCTTTCTGCGTAGCAACGCTATGTCTCTACTTTGCATTTAAGCAAGTAAATCTAGAAGATATCAATAGAGCAATCTCCAATTCAAATTTCTATTATATTTTAATTGCACTACTAACAACCTATATCACATTCATCTTAAGATCAATAAGGTGGAAAATCTTATTAGACTCTCCTAGTAATCTAAAATTAAATAAATATATTTCAACAACTCATATTGGATACTTTCTTAATAACATTCTTCCATTTAGAGCTGGAGACTTAGGGAGAGCAAAACTTCTATCTAACCATTCAAATAAAATAAGGTTTAGTTTTTTACTTGGAAGTTTAGTAGCAGAAAAAATTATCGACTTATGGATGATTGGTTTTTTTAGCATTTATTTAATCTTTTTTGGATTTAATGATGTCTTAGGTTTAAAATTTTCAATTGGAATTTTATTATTATACATAATCACATCTCTAATCATTTTTGGTAATAATTCAGTCGTAAACAATATTCAAAATAAATTTTCAATTACCAAAAACTTTGTAGACGGTTATTTATTAGTATCAAAAAATAAATTAAAGCTAGGAATAGTTTCTCTACTGCTTTGGAGTTCATTCGTTGTATATATGGTTGCACTTTTAAAGTCCATTAATATTCATTTATCCTTTGAACAATATATTGGAATTACAATAATAACTGGTATTGTAACCTCATTACCTATCGCACCAGCAGCAATTGGAACTTATCATCTTGCTGTAATTTATTTTTTAAGCTTATATGGTATTGGTATTGAACAATCCCAAACAGCTGCTATACTTCTTCATAGTATATTTTTATTGTATACTATTATCTTAGGATATATATATTTATCTTTTGAAAAAGTTGAACTTAAATCACTCATAGATGACAACAAAAACTAAAGGGCTTTTAACCGTTTTAACTGCATATGTCATTGCAGTAATTTTTGGTTTTATATCGTTACATTTCTCTGAAAATTTTTCATCTATACTTCAAATTTTAATTGCTGATATTATTGCAACATTTGTTATATATGCATTTAGCGTATTTTATAGAAATTCATCATTTTATGATCCATATTGGTCAGTTATACCTCCGATTATTGCCTTTTTTTGGTTAGCTCAAAATGACTATATAATGGACACCCCTTCAATACTTTTAATGTCTGCAGTTCTTTTTTGGTCTTTAAGACTAACTTACAACTGGATGAAAACTTGGGATGGATTACACCATGAAGACTGGCGCTACATTGATATGAGAAAAAATTTAGGTAACGCATTTGAAATTGTTGGAAATCTTGGATGTATTCATTTTTTTCCAACATTCATTGTTTTCTTTTGCTGCATGCCAATGTCTCAAGATTTTTCCCAACCATATAATTGGACAATTTTTTTAGGATTTGGATTATGTATAATTGGCGTATTATTTGAAATCATAAGTGATAAACAGTTGCATACTTTTAGAGAACAATATCCAAGTGGCACTGGAATTATCGAAACTGGTCTATGGAATTTTTCAAGGCATCCAAACTATTATGGTGAAATAATGTTTTGGTGGGGTATCTTTGTTTTTGGATATTCATTCACTGGATTGAATTATTTACTATTAGCTCCTATTACAATGACAGCAATGTTCTGGTATGCAAGCATTCCTTGGATCGAGATAAAAATTCTAAGAACAAGACCTCAATACAAAGATTATCAAAAAAGAGTTCATATTTTATTTCCAGAAATTACTATATTAAAGCGCTTATTTAAGGGATAATATGGATAAAAACACAGTACAACTACTTACAATTTTTGGGATTATCATTGCTTTGCATATGGTTTTTTTCTTATTAGTAATGGTTCCAAATAAAACATTTTATTTCTTTGGATAAATAGTTTTTTTGATTTTTTCTCTAGCTTGATCCAACTATGAAAACTTTAATATCAATTTGATTTCGAATTTTAATTGTTAATAAAGATGGTCGCCTTATCTTAAAATCTGTTAACATTATTGAAAAATCAGACTCCACAACAATCCTTTTATCATCCTGGATCAATGACACTGGAATGGTAAATTCTTTGGTTATACCGTGGAAACTAAGATTACCAACAACATTAAACCCATCATCTACTTTTTCAATTTTTGAAGATATAAATCTCACATATGGATAATAATATTCTTCCACAACATCTAACATATTTGAGTCACGATTAGCATTTTTACTGTCAAAACTGAAAACTGGTACAAATAAATCTACCTTTGATTGAGTTAAGTCTTCTTTGTTGATTTCAAAGGTCCCTTGAATTTCTTTAGAGATTCCGGTCCAATTATGCGCTGGATGCTTTCCATCGTAAGAAATAAAACTCTCATTTAAATCAAAATTGATAATTGACTGAGCAAACAAGTATTGGAAAAATAGTATGTAAACTAGTTTTTTCATTTAAAAAATGTGATTCCTAACGCGTCCAAACTAAGAGCAAAAAAAGCAACAGTTCCTGCTTTTAAATGGGCATCCATTAATTCATTATATCTTTTACCATTCTCAACTGCTTTCTTAGCTAAGAAAGGTTGAGCCATCATTGTGGTAAAGTGCAATGCTGCCATTCTTCTATGAAATCGTATTGAATTCATATTATTATCATATTTTCTTGCAGGTGGAGAGAAAAAAGATAGTGAAGCAGTTGACATATAAGTCATATAAGTAAAGTATCCCATTGCTTTGTGTTTATCATAATGGGAATTCCAATAATCGCTATCATTACCATCATAAAGTTTTTTACCAACATCATATTGATATGCTAAACCTGCTAGGGTTATAATGCCTAACCATTGATGAGCTTGAAGCATTTTTCGACGTAACTGTAGTTCTTCAATTCTAGTTTCAGGGCCAATATTTAGTTTTCTAAATGTACCTTCTTCTCCCCAAATTAAAGATTTGACAAAAGGCATATTTTCTGGTAATCCAATTTCTGGAGGTGTAAACCTTGAATCATAAGCTTCTTGAGTAACTATTGATTGTGAAAAAGCTAATGAAATAAATAAACTAGATATAAAAAATATCCTCAAATAAAGTATTTTATTAAAGATCATACCCTTCAATATATAAAAAAATTAGTATCAAATTTTAATATTAATTTTTTTTTATTATATTTATTTCCATGACAGAGAAAATAAATAACACATGTGAATGTGATTGCTTAAATCAGCAACCCAAAAACCCTTCTCGAAGAGACTTTATCAAAAAAGCATCGACTTTGACGATCATTGGTAGCACTGCATTTATACTTGAAGCCTGTGGAGGTGGAGGTTCTCCTACATCTTCTGGTGGAGATACTGATGGTGGTGGAGATACTGGTGGTGGAGATACTGGTGGTGGAGATACTGGTGGTGGAAATAATGGTGGTGGCACTGGAGATACTGGCTATAACTATGATTCATCAACTGGCATTATTACAATTAACATTACTATGATTCATCAAACACTTCAAACCGTTGGTAATGGAATTCAGTTAAGCGGTAGCAATACTTTCGATAATAATGGAATTATTGTTTTAAGAACAAGCAATAGTGGCGTAAGGGCCTTATCAAGAAATTGTACACATGCTGGGAGTACTGTTAATTTTGACAGCATAAATAATAATTTACCTTGCAGTCTTCAAGGCGGTTCCCATGGTTCCGTTTTTGATATTAATGGAAATGTAGTTAGAGGTCCTGCTAATAGATCTTTAACTAGATATACTGCTTCAATTAATGCAGAAGGTACAATTATTACAATATCTCAGAGTTAGTATCTTTTTCTAACTCTTTTACTGCTTTTGTAATCTTAGCTTCAAGTTCTTTGGTTAATTTAGAAAGGGATTTATTGTAAGCTTTTTCAGATAGCTTTTCGGTTTGTGGAGAATCTATTATCGGTAATATTTTTACCGTAATAGGAACAGATTGCATCCACTTTTCACCTTTAGGCCATGCTTTATCTGCTCCAATAATTGCAGCAGGAAGAACAGGTACATCTAAACCCATAGAAAATTTTACTGCACCTTTTCTAAATCTTTGCATTTTTCCAGGTTCGCCTCGAGATCCTTCAGGAAAAATGATGATATTATTACCTAAATCCATAAATGCTTTTGATAACGTCATTGTATCATCTAAATCAAGAGATTCAGGACTCTGTTTACGGCTAATAGGGATTAGGTTTATAAGATATTTAAAAAAACGTCTTCTAAAATTATTATCAAACCAATAATCTTTTGCAGCTAAAAACCCAAATTTTTCATAACCCATTCTGGTAGCATATGCTAAAATTGCAATATCCATATGACTATTATGATTACTTACAAAAATAAATGGTTTATCCTTAGGAATGTTCTCCCTCCCAATAACTTTTACAGGAGTATAAAATGTTAAAACTGTATTTGCATATAAATCAAAAATAAATGAAAAAATCTGGAATAATATTGATTTTGGTTCAGCTATATGACGATAACGAGGATCTTCTAGTATACTATATTTCATAAAAAATTATGCTACTATTCTTCTTGCTAAGAAAAAATAAAATGAAGGACAAAACTTTCTTATATAAACAGCTAACCAGGCAATATCGTTCCATTTTGCAATAACAGCTTCTCTTTTTTTACTTTTAACAGCTCTTAGAATTCTCTGAGCTGCATCTGAAGATGTTAACCCTTTTTGGTGACCCCTATCATCTTTACCATATGGTTCTCCAGTTGATGTTAATGCATTCTTTCCTATATCAGTTGCAACTCTACCAGGTGCAATCAATGTAACATGTACGTTATGATGTATAATCTCTGACCTTAAACTATCAAAGAAACCATGAAGAGCAAACTTAGCTGATGAATAAAATGACCTATTTCTAGATCCAACTAAACCTGCAACGCTAGTATTCGTTACAATTTGACCAGATTTTCTAGAAACCATATGCGGTAAAATAGATTTTGTAAATTGAACCACAGAAAAGAAATCAAGCTCCATTATTTTATTTAAAACTGATAAATCACTTTTCTCAAAATATCCAAACTGACTAACGCCTGCATTATTAAAGAGAATATCAATTGGACCTTCTTTCTCAATCAGCATTGTTACAAATGAATCTATATCATCTAACTGGGTCAGATCAAATGGGTATATTGGACATAAAGCACTATTAAAATCTTTGAATAAATCACGCATTTTAGATTCATTCCTTGAAACTAAAATTACTTTGGCTCCTTGAGTTAAAAACTCCTTTGCTGTTGCTTCTCCAATCCCCGAAGATGCACCAGTAACTATAACTGTTTTTCCTTTAAAATAAGACATTCAAGGAATATAATATATTTTATCCTTTTACTGTTATATTAAATAGTTTCTTGGTCAAGGAAACGAGCACAAACGAAGCTAAAATTAAAGATAATCCCATGAACAATAACTCATTTGGATAAGAAGATACTGCTCCAAAATCTGTAGCAGCAAACCTATCATAAAATCTGATAAATAATGTGTAAAATGGAATCATTGCATAATTATTTTTAATTATAAATTTAAAGATTGCAAAAATTAATCCTCCATAAAGTAGTGCAAGGATTACTGAACTTGATATATTGTATTGAAACCCTAAGTCGCTTGTGAAAACTGCAACAACTAATAGATATGCAATTAAATTTCCTTTAATATCGTTGCTCCACCCTTTTGTTATTTCATATAACAATGCTGCAAAAAAGATATTAAATGCAATTGGTCCAAAGAATGTATATGCATTTAAAGTATCATACAGTGGATAGTATGAAGTGAGATTAAAGCTTGCAAAATTAGGATTCAAATTAAGTTGAAAAGAACCAACAAGTACTAATGAAGCTACCATTGAAAATGCTGCTAAAATTCCACCAATAATTGCGTCTTTCATTTTTATATTATTTAAAGAAGGCTGCACTATTTTGTAAAGTGTTCCGTATAGCAAAATATTTATCAACCCAAGTGCAATGAGAGCCCCTCCTATTGATGATACATAGTAGGTTGTCATCAGATTTTCAATTGGTTGGTTTGTCGGCATAGAATTCAAAAAAGATGAGTCATTAAAGACACTTAGAATTCCAAATATGGCAAATGATCCGAATATTAAGCCTTTTCTGATGTTAATTTTTCGATCCATTAACAATTTAAAAGATCTCATCAATAATAATCCGATAACAAAAATTGCTCCAGGCACTGTAAATAATGTGCCTATAATTCCTGATAATCCTTCACGATCTCTTTTCATCCTAGCCCAATCTTCTGGAACGAACACATATTTAGTAAACCCTGAAACCTCATCACCAGAAATTGAAATTATATTCTGAAGCTTGGCACCCTCATAATCCAATTCTTTATTATCTGTAAAAGTAAATGTCCAATCTAATCTATTTGGCTTCTGAGATTCCTGAGCACTGGTTAATGTAACATCTGATACATTCATACCAAGATTTTCAGATAAAGCATTCTCAGCAATGATTTGTGCTTCACTTCTTGAAAGTTGTTTACCCTCCTCTGCTTCAGGGAATCGATTATTGAACCTTAAAATGTTTCCATCAAAATCCATTGAAATCATTATTTCTCTTGCTCGCGACTCAACAGGACCATCAAACTTTGCAAATCTAACTTTCCACCTTGGACCTAATATATATGATCCGAGTAATGACATATAAGTATCTTGACCAAGCTCCTCCCACACAAACGAGGATGAAGGATATGAGCTATCATCAAAAGCATATGCATTGTACCCTTCTGGCAATATGATATTATTACTTGAAAGGAAGTTGTTTGCTATTGAAATGGCCTCCTCTTTATCAATTGACGGGGACTTAACAGGCACTTCAACATTTGAAAGTTTAAAGGTACTAAAAATACCAATTACAAATAATAGAGCTACTCCAATGACTTTTGGACTTAAAACATTGGTTGCTGTTGGAACTTCATTTATTTCTTTTTTCTGTTCAGCAACTTTCACTTTCGGCGGAGTTGGCACAAATCCTTCATTTAGTGAAGCTGTATCTACATCAGACCATCCTTTTTGCTTCATTCTAAAATACAAAATAACAAGTAAAGGAATTAAACCGCCAATAATGGTCATAAATTTATCAAACATGTATCCTGATGAATACCAGATTGGTAAAGAAAATAACACGACATCATATACATAATGTGTTATGGCACCAAAAACAACACCTAAGCGAAGATATATCATACCATACACAACAATCGATGGTAAAAATAATTCAACTACTCTAGCATACGATGGCTGTGCAGGGTAGTTGGCGTGCCCTGCTCCAAAAATTAATGCTTGTACAACCATTGCTACCATCAAGCCTGTAAATCTCATATTATATTTTTGACCAATTAATACACCTGCAGCAATTGGAACTGCTCTAAACAACATTTCTTCCCAAAAACCAGCTTGTAGTGATATTGCTAAGCCAGTATACCATGGAAAAATTGATGCTAAATAATTTGGATCAAAAGATGAAGAAGCTGGAGACCAGAATCCAAAATTCTTTTCCATTAAAATGTAAAATGCTCCAACAAGAGCTAGCTTAATAGGAACAATTAAATAAGCAAAAAGTGTATCATTTAATACGCGCTTTGAATTAGCAACATTAGATGTCCATGTTTTCCAAATTTGAATATGCTTTGGGAACGCTCTTCTGGTTAAAGACTCAGCGGTTATAAACGATGCAGCCAACATAAAGAACATGAATATTCCATTAGCTACCATTCCTAATAATTGTTCAGATAAAAATTGAGATTTTGAGGAAGCAGTATCGTATGCCATCCAAATGGTAGGATAGAAATTTAGATTTAATAATATATTTGAAAAAATAGCTACAAATGCAGCAGCCAATACTGACTTCTTCCATCTCAACCATCCATTTCTATAAAATATTACAAGAGAAGTAATGCCAATACCTAGTAGGTAAATACCCAAAAATGCAAAATTTGCAAATATTGCAATTGTATCGTTATCTGATCTAATATTTGAAAATTCTCTTTGAAACGATTCAGGTACAAATGCAAAGGGGCTTATAGAATTTATGATTGACCCAGACACAGTGGCTCGTAATCTATATTTTGCTTCACCTATGTCTTGAAGATTATGTTCAAATAGAAAAGAATGGTCAATTCTTCCGTTGGGCATTTCTTTAAATGATGATTCTATAAGCTCATAATCGCTAAAGTTTCCAGACCATTGATTATTAATATTTTGTTGAACCAGCGCTAAAGCATCATCTTCTGATAAATTATCTGAATCGAAATCTTCTGGAATTTTTATTCTATAACCATTAGGACTTCCATCAGGCTTAAATTGAAACATTGCCTCAATAATCTCACCTTCTTTGTAAGAACGAACCATCCAGTTATATGGGGAGTAGATATCATTATCAATTATCTCCTGAAATTTTTCTTTTCCACCCTGCTTGAGCTCTACAAAATTTCGTAAAGATCCATCAAAATTATAAATAGATGCATGTTCAAAAGAATCATCCAGTACTTCAAATTTTTCCGAAGCAGTTGAGGCTGCTTCTATTGCCTGTTGACGATCCATAGAAACATTTACTTTCAATGTACCAAAAAAGTCATTCCAAACGCTTCCAAGATAAAAAGTTGATAAAATTGCTAAAACTAGAGTTGCTAAAAGACTTTTATTATTAATCATTATTTCCCCATAAAATTGTTGAAAAGTAAAGTACACTTTACTTTATTAAATGTCAATACACTATAATAAAAACTAATAAGGCAAAAAATTAAAAAAAATGGTAAAATTGATGACTAAAAAAGGAATATTTATGAAAAAAGAAAATTTAACAGATGAACATTTAATTTTTCAAGATGCTGCCAAAGCTTTTTTTGAAAAAGAGATGAAACCTAATAATGAGCAGTGGGAAAAAGATGGGATGGTTTCTAGGGATATTTGGCTTAAAGCAGGTTCTAATAATTTTTTTGGTATTGATGTACCAGAGGAATATGGTGGGATGGGATTAGATGATTATCGATATAATACAATTTTAATTGAAGAAAGTGTAAAAGCCGAAAATCCAGGATTTGGGCACTCCGTTCAAAATGATCTGGTGGTGCCATATCTTCTCAGACATTCTACTGAAGAACAAAAGAAACGTTGGCTTCCCAAAATTTGTACTGGAGAGACTATTGGAGCTCTAGCAATGACAGAACCTGGTGGTGGTAGTGATGTAGCTGCAATTAAAACTCTTGCTAAAGATATGGGTGATCACTTTCTAGTTAATGGAAGTAAATCATTTATTACTAATGGACTATTAGCGGACCTTGTAATTGTTGCATGTAAAACAGATTCTAAAGCAGGTGCGCATGGAATAAGTTTGATCATCCTTGAAAGAGGAATGGAGGGATTTGAAAGAGGCAATAAGCTTGATAAAATCGGCCAATTCGGACAAGACACTGCTGAACTTTTCTTTAAAGATGTAAAAGTGCCTAAAGAAAATTTATTAGGAGAAGAAGGCAAAGGGTTTTATTACATGATGGAAAGTCTTCCAAAAGAGCGACTATCAATTGCAGCAGGAGCTATTGCTGTTATTGAATTTGTTTTGGGCTTAACTATTCAATATTGCCATGATCGTAAAGCTTTTGGACAAAAAATTGGTAGTTTCCAAAACTCAAAATTTAAATTAGCAGAAATGACTACTGAAGCTGAGATTGGTCGAACTTTTTATGATCAATGTGTTTTTGAATTAAATGAAAAAAAGTTAACTCCAGAAAAAGCTGCTATGGCAAAATGGTGGTTAACTGAACTTGAACTAAAAATAGTTGATCAATGTTTGCAATTGCATGGAGGATATGGCTATATCAAAGAATATCCAATTGCAAAAGCTTACTTAAACTCAAGAGTACAAACAATTTATGGTGGAACCACTGAGATCATGAAGGAGATCATTGGTAAATCGTTAGGATTTTAATATGGAAAGAAAGTTAGAAGGAAAAGTAGCACTAATTACCGGTTCTGGAAGAGGAATTGGAAGAGAATTGGCTTTAATGTTAGCAAAGGATGGTGCTCACATTGTAGTAAATGATTTAGATGCAGATCCAGCCAATCAAACTGTATCTGATATCATGGATATGGGAGGAAAAGCAGTTGCTTGTAATGGAAGTGTTACTGATGATGACTTCGCAGAACGGTTTATTAATTCTGCTCTAGACTCATTTGGTGGAATAGACATCATTGTTAATAATGCTGGATACACATGGGATAATGTCATTCAAAAAATGGATGATAAACAGTGGGATGCAATTTTAGAATGTCACCTTACTGCCCCATTTAAAATTCTTAGAGCTGCGCAACCTCACATTAAAAGACTGTTTTTAGAAGAAAAAGAAAATGGAATTACCAATTTTAGAAAAGTGGTAAATATCTCTTCTACCTCTGGTATGTTTGGAAATGCTGGGCAAATAAATTACGCTACAGCAAAAGCTGGAGTTGTAGGAATGGCCAAAACTATGGCAAAAGAATGGGGTCGATACAATGTTAATGTCAACGCTGTAGGATTTGGACTCATTAAAACTCGCTTAACTGATGCAGATGCTGAAAAAGAAGAATCGCTTATTGATATTGAAGGAAATAAAATCAAAGTTGGTGTGAATTCTGCTGTATTTCAATCAGCTAAAACTATGATTCCTTTAGGTAGACCTGGAACTCCTCAAGAAGCTGCTGGGGCAATATATATGTTCTGTATTCCTGAATCCAACTATGTCACTGGACAGATATTAATGTGTCATGGTGGTG
>CBFHKL010000023.1:0-13930 GCA_965656415.1 uncultured bacterium | reverse complement strand
GATGGGGCAAATATTGGTGGATTTGTAAGAGTTGCAGATTCCATGATTGACCAAGGAATTGTTTAAATTAATTTGTACCTTATGCAGTCATGTTGCGTAAGATTTCTTCAATAGACTTTAAGTCGTCAAATACGACATCTGGAAAGACAGTTCTCATTAGAGTTGACTATAATGTGCCAGTCGAAAATGAGCTAGTGACAGATGATTACAGAATACTTAAATCAATTCCCACAATTAAATACTGTCTTGAAAAAGGAGCAAAGGTTGTATTAATGTCCCATATGGGAAGACCTAAAGGTAAAGCTGATAGTAAGCTTTCACTTATTCCTGCAGGTGAAAAATTAGCTGAGCTATTAGAAATGCCAATTAAATTTTCAAATGATTGTATCTCTGAAGACGCAATTGACGTTTCAAAAAATTTAAAAGATGGAGAGATCCATTTACTAGAAAATTTGAGATTTTATAATGAAGAAACTGAAAATAATTCTGAGTTTGCTTCTAAGCTTGCAAAACATGGTTCTATTTACATAAATGATGCTTTTGGAACTGCTCACAGAGAACATGCCTCCAATGCAGGAATTGTAAAGCATTTTGCTACAAAAGGAATGGGTTTTTTAATGGAGCAGGAAGTAAAATTTTTATCAGACAAGTTAACAAATCCACCAAAACCTCTTTCTTTAATAATTGGTGGTTCAAAAATTGATACAAAAATAGCTGTCATTGAAAATTTCTTAGAGGTTGCAGATAATATTATTATTGGTGGAGCTATGGCAAATACATTTTTATTAGCTATGAATTATAGTGTAGGTATGTCTTTGGTTGAAAATGATAAAGTTGATATTGCAAAAAACCTTTTAAAAAAGGCATCAAAAAAAGGAACTAATATTACTCTTCCACTAGATTTTTCAGGAGAATTAGATTCATTTGGATCTGGAAAAATATGTATTGCTGATGCAAAAGACATTCCTGAAAATATGATTTGTGAAGATATAGGAGAAAAATCAATTAAACTTTTTTCAAAGATTATTTCATCATCAAATACATTACTGTGGAATGGAACTGTAGGTGTTGCTGAAAATCCAAATTTTGCTGTTGGAACAAATAGAATTGTTGATGCTATTGTAGAAAACAACTTAACTTCAATTGTTGGAGGTGGAGACACGGTAGCAGCTATAAGAAATTATAGTGAGAGCATAATTGAAGAACTATCACATGTTTCAACAGGAGGTGGTTCTTGTTTAGAAATGTTATCTGGAAAGAAACTTACAGCACTGGAGATATTAAAAAATGAATAAAAAAATATTTGCGGCAAACTGGAAGATGTACTTAGACAGCGAAGAATCTAAGCAGTTTATGTTACAAGTTAATTCTAATAAAGATTTTTTTTCTGATTTTAATATCATGATTTTTCCAAGCCATTTATCGCTTGAGGCAATCCAAGTTTTAGCAAAAGATTTTTCCAATATAAGAGTAGGTATGCAAGATTGCGATATTTTAACCTCAGGAGCTGTTACGGGATCAAATTCAGTTACATCGCTTAAGATTGATTCTTGTATCGTTGGACATTCTGAAAGAAGAACTATTTTTAAAGAAGACAATGAGTTGATCGAAAAAAAACTTAATATTTGTTTAGATAATATTAATTCAGTTGTGCTATGTATTGGAGAGAATCTTAAACAAAAAGAGCAAAATCAAACATTTGAAGTTATCAAAAAACAGCTTTCTATTTTACCAAAAGAGCTTATAAATAAAGAGCTAATTATAGCTTATGAACCTGTTTGGGCAATTGGAACAGGAATGGTAGCATCCAAAGAATATATTAAGGATGTTCTTTCATATATAAATAATTTAATAAAAGAGTTATATTCCAATGAAAATGATTCTAATATAAGTTTATTTTATGGAGGATCAGTTGACGAAAATTCTGTCGAAGAGTTGTCAACCATTCCATTGCTTGATGGATTTTTAATTGGTAGCGCTAGCGCAGATTTTGGAAAGTTTAAAAATATTTTAAATAAAATGAGGTAATATGGTTCAATTTTTAATTACTATACACACAATTATTAGCATTCTTTTGATTGTAGTCGTTTTGATGCAGTCTGGACAGGGTGGATTAAACTCTATGATGAGTGGTACTGCTAATACCATGCTTGGATCTTCAGGAGCTAATGATTTTATAACAAAATTAACAACAGGTTTAGGCATTGCTTTTATTGGATTAGCGATGCTTATTGGTGCTTTGAGCGGAGAATCTAGCACATCATCTGAATCAATCTTGCAAAAAGATGCTGAATCAAGACAGGTAGATGAAATGATTCCTCAAGAATTTTCTCTTCCATCAGCAGAAGAGTTAATTCCAGAAGAAGATTCTTCAAACTAATTTTTGCCGAAGTGGTGGAATTGGTAGACACGCTAGCTTGAGGGGCTAGTGGAGGAAACTCTGTGTGGGTTCAAGTCCCGCCTTCGGCACTGATATTTTTATTTAACATTATTTTTAAAAGAATTATTAGATTTAGAAAAATTTGAAATAAACATAAGGTGACAAAATGAAAAATTTCATTATAGTACTTTTAACTTGTTCTGCATTATATGCTCAAACTTCTGCAGTTGCATTATATGAAGAATCTCAAAAAGCTCTATCAGTTGGAAACATCGAACTTGCTGGAGAAAAAATGAGATCTGCAATTGAAGCTGATAAATCAAATGAAAAATTTAGAGCGGAGTTTGACAAGCTTAATAATTTAAGAAATAAAAGAAATAATGCTAATAGAGCCGTCCAAGATGGAAGATTTGATGATGCTATCCAGGGTTTTGGTGATGTTTTACAAAGCGTACCAAATTCAGCTGAATCTTTATATGGAACAGGAAAGGCATATGAAGGAAAAAAAGAATTTATGACTGCTGTTGATTTTTACAAAAAATCCCTTCAGGTAGATTCTGGATATGATAAATCAAAAAAATCAATTTCTAATGTTGCTAAAAAACTTTACAATAGTGCTAACCAAGATTACAAAAATGGAAATCTTGAATCAGCATTAACAAAATATAATCAGGTTTTATTAATTAATTCTAGAATATATCAAGCACATTTTCAAATAGGAGTTCTTCAAAGAAAAATGGGAAATTTATCCATGGCTATTGAAAACTATCTAAAGGCTTTAGATATCAAAAAAACTTATGATAAAGGTTGGTATAGTCTTGGTCTAGCTTATAAGGAAAATGGTGATATTGAAAATGCTATGAATTCTTTTAAAGAAACAGTTCGTTTAAATGGTAAATATTATAAAGCTCATAAGAGCTTAGGAGATATTTACATTGATACTGAAGAATTTGATAAAGCAATTTCAAGTTTCCAAAAAGCTATTGACGTAAAATCAAATTATTCATTTGCCTATCACTCTTTGGGTATTACTTATGCTAAAATTGAAAATTATGAAAAATCTGCTGAAGCGTTATCAAAAGCAGTAGAGCTTGCTCCTAAAGAACACCTTTCATGGTTTCATCTTGCTGAAGCATACAACAAACTTGGTGATTGTGAATCAGCTAAAGAGGCAGCTTTAGAATCTACAGATCTAAAAAAGAATTTTGGTGGTGGTTGGTTTGAGCTTGGTATTGCTGAATATTGTAGTGGCAGTGGTAATAAAAATGCTTCTATAAATCATTTTGAAAGAGCTCGAAATGATCGCGATTGGAGAAAAATGGCTGAATATGAAATTGATCGTGTAAGAAATCCTGAAAAATATGAGCAATGATCAAAGCTGTAATATTTGATTTAGATAATACACTTTTAGATTTTATTAAAATGAAAAGAGAAGCAGTCTTAAATGCTCTCTTATCCATGAAAGAAGCTGGTCTTGAAATCGAGATTGAAGATTCTTATAAACAAGTAATGTCAATCTACGAATCAGAAGGTTGGGAACACCAACTTGTTTTTAACAAGTTCCTAAAAGATAAGATTGGTTATGTAGATAACAAATATCTTGCTGCTGCTATTGTGGCTTATAGAAGAGGAAAAGAAGCAAACCTAAAAGCTTATCCTAACGTTCACAGGACATTAAATCATTTAATGAAGACTGGAATAAAGCTTGCCATTGTATCTGATGCCCCGAGTCGAGAAGCATGGATGAGAATTTATTACTTAAATTTGCATCATATGTTTGATGCTGTGGTTACATTTGATGACTCTAAAGAAAGAAAACCTTCTCCGAAACCATTTAATCTAGTTTTAAAAAAATTAGGTCTTAGTAAAGATGAGGTTGTTATGATTGGAGATTGGCCTGAAAGAGATGTTGTTGGAGCTAATAGCTTAGGTATCAAAACAATTTTTGCTAGATATGGTGACACATTTGGAGTAAAAAATTCTGGAGCAAATTGGGACATAGATGATATTTCTGAGTTGATTAACATTGTTGAATCTGAAAATGAAAAATAACTTATCAACTGGTGTTGACATTGTATCAATTAATAGAATAAAAGAAATTTTAAGCTCTTCAAAAAGAAAAAGATTCTTAGATAAAATATTTTCTTTAAATGAAATAAATGATGCAAAGTTAAGAAGTAATGAGGCACAATTCTTTTCTGGAAGATTCGCAGCCAAAGAAGCAGTTAGAAAGGCTACTTCAACAAGCAAAAATTCTTCAAAATTAAGTTTTAAATCTATTGAAGTTTTTAATTATAAAAGTGGAAAGCCTGGCGTTGATTTAAAAGGAGATACAGTTGTAGATCTTTCAATTTCACATGACGGGAACTATGCTATAGCTTTTTGCGTAGTGCAGTAATGGATTATTTTAAAATTAACGGATTAAAAAAGCTTAATGGCTTAGTTGAAGTTAGTGGAGCAAAAAATGCTGTTCTCCCGCTTATGGCTGCTGCAATTCTAAATAGAGGTAACATTAAAATTTCAAATGTACCTACTTTATCAGACTCAATTACTATGTCTAAATTGTTAGAAGAAATGGGTGCTAAAGTGCAATTTTCTTCAAATAATTCAGTTTCTGTTGATTCTTCCAACTTAAATAAACCATTTGCTCCGTATGACTTAGTCAAAACAATGAGAGCCTCTTTTTATGTCCTTGGACCATTAATTGCAAGATTTGGTGAAGCAAAAGTTTCTCTTCCTGGAGGATGTGCTTGGGGACCCAGACCTGTAGATTTCCATTTAGATGGCCTGAAAGCATTGGGGGTTAAAATATCTATAGAAAATGGATATGTGGTAGCTGATGGTAGAAGCTTGAAAGGAAGTAAGATTCATTTTCCAAAGATTTCTGTTGGAGCTACTGGTAACGTTCTTATGGCAGCAATACTGGCAAAAGGAACAACAGTAATCACAAATGCTGCTGCTGAACCTGAAATTCAACAGCTTTGTCAGATGCTGAATCAAATGGGTGCTAATATTTCTGGAATTGGTTCTAATACATTAACAATTAAAGGAGTTGATTCACTTAAATCTATTGAAAATATTTCTGTTATTCCTGACAGAATTGAGGCAGGTACATTTTTAATTGCTGCAGCTGCTATTGGAGGAGAAGTTAAAGTTGCAAATATTATACCAGAGCATTTAGAAAGTGTGGTTCAATGTTTACAAAAAGCTAATATTAACATTGAAGTGTCTGATAATTCTATTATCGTAAAGTCCAGAACTAATGATATATTACCAACTAATATAGAGACAAATGAATATCCTGGTTTTCCCACTGATCTTCAAGCTCAATGGATGATGCTTATGTGTCTAGCAAAAGGTATTTCAACTATAAAAGAAAACATTTATTATGATAGATTTACCCATATAATGGAATTAAATCGTCTGGGGTGCAATATCAAGCTTAAAGATTCAGTCGCTACCATAAAAGGCGATAGAAGTTTAATTGGTGCAGATGTTATGTCTACAGACATAAGAGCTTCAGCAGCCTTAATTATTGCTGCTTTATGTGCTAAAGGAGTTACTAAAATAAGTAGAGTTTATCATATTGATCGCGGTTATGATAAGATTGAGGAAAAATTAACTAATATTGGTGCAGAAATATTTAGAAAAAAATAATCGAATTTGTATTGTTTTTGAATTAATTCTTTATAGATTTACCTCCAGACATGAAAATTGTTATTATAGGTGCAGGTGAAGTAGGTTTTCACGTAGCAAAATCACTCAGTGAACTTGACTATGATATATCAGTTATTGATATTGATCACAAAAAATGCTCGAGAGCTAATGAGCATTTAGACGTTATCGTTAATCAAGGTAATGGTTCAGATGAAAAACTCTTAAAGAATATTAATGTTGCAGATGCTGATTATGTGTTTTGCTTAACAAATTCAGACGAAACAAACCTTATTTCATCATTACAATGTCATAACCTCGGTGCTAAAAAAATCATCGCTAGACTAAGAGATTTAGACTACTCTAGAAATGGAAATGCAATTCCTCCTGAAAAATTTGGTGTAGATATGGTGATTCATCCTGAAAAAGAGGTAGCAAATGAAATTATAAGATTAGTTAAGCATCCATATGCAGATAAGTTTTATGAATTTGAAGGTGGTAAAGCTGTATTATTTTCAAAAAAAATTAACCACAGATCAAAGCTTTCTGGTATGACCGTAGAAGAATTTCATAAATCAAATGTTGATTTTAGAAGTTTAATAGTTGCTGTTATCAGAGGAGAAAAAATGACAATTCCTTCAACAACTTTTAAATTTGAACCTGAAGATTATGTTTTCTTTTTTGTTAAGTCAAAAAATCTTAATTCATTGCTCGATACGCTTGGAGTAAAAAATTCAGATTCAAAAAGAGTTATGATAGCAGGAGCTAGTAAAATTGGTAGGATAGTTTCCTCAATGCTTGAAGAGGATATGTCTGTAAGATTGATTGAGAAATCAAAAGAAAAAGCAACTGAAATTGCTAATGAACTTGATAAAACAATTGTACTTAATTCTGATGCTTCTGATATAGAGTTTTTAAGAGGAGAAAATATTTCTGAGGTCGATTCGTTTGTGGCTGTAACTGAAGACCAGCAATTAAACCTTTTAGCTGGAATACTTGCAAAGCAATTAAAAGTCAAACACTCAATTATACATGTAACCAATCCAGATTATGTAAGAAATATGTCTGATCTTGGAATTGGTTCTATTGTAAGTAAAAATACTGTGAGTGTTAATGCAGTCATAAAATCTATCAGAATTGATCAAAAAGAACACGTTATTCAGCTTTTTAGTTCTTTGGATATGGAGGCAATTGAGCTTGTAGCAGAAAAAGATTCAAAAGCTTCTAGGTTACCAGTATCTAATCTGAACTTGCCCCACGGATGTATTTTAGCGTTAGTAAATCATAACGGGCATATTAAAATTCCTGCAGGTGATTTTCAAATTACGGAGAATGATACTGTTCTTATATTTTGTATTAATTCTAAAATAAGGGAAGTTAGTAAAATCTTTAAATCAGAATAATGAGTCTTAGGCCAACATTTAGACTTTTATCTATATTAATTGCAGTTTTATCTGTATTCCTTTTAATACCTGCAACGCTAGAATATTTTGATTCTTCTAGTTTGTATCTTTTCCAAATATCAGCAATTTCAATTTTTTGCGCCGTGCCAGTTTGGTATTTATCAAGAAAAGCTAAATCTTTTTCTAACAAAGATGTATTTTTAGTAATTGTTTTATGTTGGATTTCAGCCGCTATATTTGGCTCAATTCCATTTCATCTATCAGGAGCATTTAATGGTTATTCAAATGCTCTTTTTGAATCAGTTTCAGGTGTAACAACAACTGGAGCTACAATTCTAACTGATATTGAAAATATGCCAAGAAGTATATTGTTATGGCGTTCTTTTCTTCAATGGTTTGGTGGACTTGGAATTGTTATTTTTACTATAGCTTTATTGCCATTACTTGGCGTATCCGGGGAAAAGATTTTCAATCTGGAATATCCTGGGCCTTCTTCAGAAAAAATAACTCCTAGAATTAAGGATACAGCGAGATTATTGTTGAAATTTTATATAGGATTTACGTTTACACTTTTTCTTTTATTATCTTATAATATGTCTTTTTTTGATGCTATTTGTCATGCAATGACAACGATGCCATCTGGAGGTTTTTCAACGTTTAGTGATAGTATAAATGGACAAAGTGATTATGTAAAATCAGTCATTTTAGTATTTATGTTGATCACTGGAACTAATTTTGCTTTACATTTTAGAGCAGTTAATCTTGGCTTAAAGTCTTATCAAAGAGATAGGGAATTCCAATATTATATATTTGTGTGTTTATTATTTATAGGCTTAATCTTCTCTTTTGGGTTCTTTAATAATGGAGATACTTCTCCTTTGGATGTTGCATTTCAAACTGTTTCAATAATTACAACAACTGGTTATACTGCAACTGATTATAGTAGTTGGACGCCTTTTATTTCACAATATTTACTCTACATTTTAATGTTTACAGGGGCAATGGGTGGTTCAACCAGTGGAGGTATTAAAATTATCAGAATTGTTGCTTTGTATAAATATGTTAGAGTTGAATTAAAAAGAGCTCTACACGAAAAAGCAATCATTCCTGTTAGAATCGGAAAGAAGGTTTTATCAGATGAGCTTATAAGAAAAACGTTAGCATTTTTCTTATTTTATATCTTATTCTTCTTTTTGGCATCTATTATTTTTGTAATGTTAGGAGACAATTTAGAATCTTCAATTGGAGCAGCTGCTTCAGCTATGGGTAATATTGGTCCATCTATCGGAGAGTATGGAGCCATGGATAATTATGACAGTATGCACATAGTAGGAAAATACCTAATGATGTTTGGAATGATTTTAGGAAGATTAGAAATTTTTGCTGTATTAGTTCTATTTACTAGAACATTTTGGAGATCATAATATCAGCATACAGTCCAAAATTTTAGGCCTTCCAAAGCAGCCCGGCATTTATCAATTTAAAGATAAAAACGGAAAAATCATTTATATTGGTAAGGCAAAAAATCTTAAGAATAGAGTAAAGTCTTATTTTCAAAAAAAATCTTATAGAACTCCAAAAGAACAGTCTTTATTAAAAAGAATTGAAGACTTTGAATGGATTGTTTGTCAGGATGAAGCGGACGCATTTATTACTGAAGCTACATTAATAAAGAAGTTTAAACCTAAATATAATGTCCAATTGAAAGACGATAAGTCTTTCCCATACTTAAAAATAACCAATGAGCAGTTTCCAAAGGTATTTATTACAAGAAAAATATTTAATGATAAATCAAAATATTTTGGACCATATACTGATGTGAAGTCGATGAGAAGGTTAGTTGATGTATTATATAAAGCATTTCCAATCAGAAATTGCTATATAGAGCTTAATGAAATAGACCAAGAAACCAAACAGCCTTTAGTATTGAAGAATGGATTAGGTATAAGGACAATAACAGAGAATGAGTATCAAGATATGGTTGCTGATATGATTTCCTTTCTTAAGGGTGAAACCAAGACTGTTGAAAAGAAACTTTCCAAACAAATGGATTATTTTACTTCAAAAATGATGTATGAAGATTCTGGTAGAGTAAGAGATCAAATAAAGGCAATAAATTCATTTAAAGTTGGTCAAAGAAAATTAGAGGCAGATTTCTCAAATAGAGATGTGATTGGTTATCAAAATAAGGATAAACACTTTGTGGTTGTTATCTTAAGAATTAGAGAAGGAAGAATACTCAGTAGAGAAAAGATATCTTTAGACTCTGATGAATCATTAGATAATATTCTAAGATCAGTTGTTATCAATTTTTATATGAATGCAGCATATATCCCTAATAAGATTTATTTTCCTGAACTTCCTGAAGAATCCAAAGAACTTGAATCTTGGTTATCAAATAAAGCAGCAAGAAAAGTTAAATTTCATGTTCCTCAAAGAGCAGTAAAATTACAAGAACTTAAGCTTGCTAATCGAAATGCAAAGTTATTATTAAATGAGTGGTTGTTAAATATTGAAAAGCGTAAAGATTACATTCCAAAACTGTTAAATGAATTAAAAGATATCTTAAATCTTAAAAAACCACCAAGACTTATTGAAGCATTTGATATTTCTCATTTAGGAGGAACGGATACAGTAGCTTCTATGGTAGTATTTAAAGATGGTAGACCGTTTAAAAGTGCCTATAGAAAATATAATATAAATGTTGATAAAGTAGATGATTTTGAATCAATGAGAGAGGTAGTATTTAGACGATATAAACGTCAATTAAAGGAAAAAAACACCTTGCCCGATCTTGTATTAATTGATGGAGGAAAAGGACAATTATCTGCTGCTTTAGAATCAATCAAAGAATTAGAACTTGATTTGCCAATAGTAGCACTTGCTAAACGTTTGGAAGAGTTATTTTTGCCTGGGCAAAAAGATTCTCTGCGTATTGCCAAAAATTCCCCTGCATTAAATATTTTAAAGCAATTAAGAGATGAAGCTCACAGGTTTGCTATCACATTTCAAAGACAAAAAAGAACCAAAGGTATCGCAAGATCAAAATTTGAAGATATTCCTAGAGTTGGAAAGAAAACTGTAGAAAAAATTTACAAACGTTTTCAAAATACTAAAGAAATGAAAGAATTATCAGATAAAGCTTTATCCTATAAGCTTGGAGTAAGTATTGAGATTGCAAAAAAAATTAAAAAAGCTATTTAAATAAGATCATTTTCTTTCATCCAATCATCTGAAAGAAACTTTCTCATATAATTTCTAATACTATCAGGTAGTATTACTAAGCAATTTTGCCCTTTTTTGAGCGATTTTGCTGCTTTTAAGGCTGCAAACATGGCTGATCCACATGAACCTCCAATTAATAGTCCTTCTTCGCGAATAAGAGCTCTTGCAGTATTAAACGCTTCTTTGTCATTTACTTTGACAAAATCATCTATATATTCATGTTCACAAGTTTTAGGAACAAAATCATAGCCAATTCCTTCAACTTTATAAGGCTGTCCTTTATATTCATCTTCACCACCAAGGATTGAGCCATAAGGATCAGCACCAATAATTTTTATATCTTCAATTTCTTCTTTTAATCTTTTTCCAATTCCAGTAGCAGTTCCACCAGTACCAACACCCATAACTACCATATGTAAATCTTTTCCGAAGTCATTTAAAATTTCTTGAGCAGTATCATAGTAATGTGCATCAGGATTGCAACAATTATTCCACTGATCTAATATGTGACTATTTGGAATCTCTTCATTTAATTTTTTTGCAACTCCAAAATTACTTTTTGGATCATCATGAGCTGCTTCAGTAGGAGTTCGCACTATTTTTGCACCTAAGGCATTGATAGTGAGTTCTTTTTCCATACTCATTTTTTCAGGCATACAAATAATCAATTTATATCCTCTTACTGCTGCCGCTAAAGCAAGTCCAATTCCAGTATTACCAGATGTTGCTTCAATTAATGTATCACCTGGTTTAATACGTCCTTCTTTTTCAGCATGATCAATCATTCGAAAAGCGGTTCTATCCTTAACAGAACCTCCAGGATTAACCATTTCTATTTTTGCGTAAAGATTGCATTCAAGGTCTTTGCCGATAGAATTTAATTTCACAACTGGAGTAGATCCGATTGTTTCGAGGATATCATTATATATCATGCATAGATATTAAAAAAAAAGGGGCGAAAAGCCCCTCTTTTTTTTCAATCGGTTAGAATTATTTCACAGAAATTTTTCTACCGAGTGATGATTTTGCTTTTGGAAGTAGAACTTTTAATACGCCATTATCAATTTTAGCAGATATTTTATCTGTTTCAACGTTAGTAGGAACACTAAAGGTTCTTTCCATTTTACCATATTCATATGAATTGTATTTATCAGACTTTCTTTGTCCTGAAATTTTTAAACGATTGCTATCGAATGTTACTTCAATATCGTTTTTGGACATTCCAGGAACATCCATAGTCAAATAATATTCTTTTTCATTTTCATTATAATAATTCGAAACATTATTCGTATTCATTAATGAAAAGCGTGGATCATATGATAAGTCATTGAAAAATTGATCAATAATATTATCAAATGTATCTATTTCATTGTTTAATGGTTTCCATTTTATTAAACTCATTTTATTCTCCGTTCAATAGTTAATATTTACACTATTATTATTGCAAACGGAGTGCCAATTAGAAAGAATATGCAAGTTTGTCATAAATTAATTTTAAGCATTGCCATTTTTTCAAATTGTGGCAAAATTGTATGAATTTTTGACATAAAAAATGAATTTTAAGAAAATATTATCAAAAGCAAATAGCAAGGCTGAATGGGTAGGACTCCGTTATGTAGAAGAAAAACAAAATATTCTTTCTACCAAGAAATTCTCTTTAGACAATGTTCAGCGCAATGCTACTAAAGGAGTTATGATTGATGTCATGGTTAACGGACAATTTTCTTATTATGCAACACCGTTTCTAGATGAAAAGCATATTCTTGACTGTATTGACATTGCTGTAAATAATGCTCAGCTAGCATCAAAATTTTCTGTTTTTAAATTTGATCATGATGAAGTTAGAAAAGGATACGAAGGCAATTACAAAACAAACCTGAAGTCTCCATTAAGCAACTTATCGGTAAATGATATTAAAGATTTAGCATTTATTGGATCAAAAAACATGATGAATTTTGATAAAAGAATTATTCATGCAGCTACTACAGTAGAATTAATAGAGCGCAATACAAGAATTGTAAGTACCAATGGTGCTGATATAGATCAGAAAATGGATATTGTTTTAGTGGAATTATCCTCAACAGCACAGGATAAAAATGACTCACAGACTCGAAGCAATCATGGGATGAGAGGGCATTGTTTTCAAGCTGGTGCTGAATTTATTGAGGATTATGATATTGAAACAGAAGCGAAGCAAATTTCTCATCAAGCTATTGAATTATTAGAGGCAGATCAATGTCCCACAGAAGTGTGCGATTTGGTGTTAGCTCCTGATCAAATGATGTTACAAATTCATGAAAGTGTAGGGCATCCATTAGAGCTTGATAGAATTTTAGGAGACGAAAGAAATTTTGCTGGCTCAAGTTTTGTAAATCTTGAAGATTTTGGAACTTTGCAATATGGTTCTGAATTAATGAATATTGTTTTTGACCCTACTGTTGATAATCAATTGGCTTCATATAATTATGATGACGGAGGAATGCCTGCGACAAAAGAACATTTAATTAAAGACGGCATTCTTTTAAGAGGGTTGGGAGGTATTGAGAGCCAAATACGTTCTGGGATTGATGGTGTATCAAATTTAAGAGCATCTTCGTGGAATAGGATACCAATTGATCGAATGGCAAATATCAATTTAGAGCCAGGAGTTTCCTCAAAAGAAGAAATTATTAGTAGTGTTGAACGCGGAGTTTATATGGAAAGCAATCGTTCGTGGTCTATTGATGATTACAGAAATAAATTTCAATTTGGTTGTGAATATGCAAAATTGATTGAAAATGGAGAATTAACTAAAGTCGTTAAAAATCCAAACTATAGAGGAATTACTAATCCGTTTTGGAGAAGTCTTTCAATGACAGGGAATGAGGATACTTACGAAGTGTTTGGTACCCCTAATTGCGGAAAAGGTGAGCCAAATCAGGTGGAAAGAGTTGGACATGCTTCTCCGTTATGTAAGTTTGATAAAGTGCAAGTATTTGGAGGGGCATAATGAAAAAAGAAATTTTTCAAGATATTTGCTCTCAAGTTTTTAGTTCTTTAAAAAATAATGAACAATTAACCATTTATTTAGAGGGAGAAAATTCCCAATATTTTCGATTTAATGATTCAAAGTTGCGTCAAAGTGGTATTATTGAAGATTATGCTGTAACTATATCACTTTTTTCAGGCAAAAAATCTTTACAATCTGCAACTACTGTCTCATCTGATATTAAAAGTTCTGTAAACAATTTAAAAAATGAAATTCACGCTCTAAGAGATCCTTTATCTC
>CBFHKL010000022.1:0-14092 GCA_965656415.1 uncultured bacterium | reverse complement strand
TCAACAACCACGCAAAATAATTTTGAAAAAAAGAGTAGTTATCACTGGAGAAGGATCTATTTCTCCATTAGGCCATAATTCTCAATCTTTATGGGAAAGCTTAGTTAAAGGTAAATCTGGTATTGATTATATCTCAAACTTTGATACTGAAAACTTTTCAATAAAGATAGCTGGAGAAGTTAAAGAGTTTGACCCAAATAATTTTTTTGAATCTAAAGAAGCTCGCAAGCTTGATAGATTCACGATGTTTGGTCTAATAGCAGCTAATCAAGCGCTTAAAAATTCTAATTATAAATCCTCTGAAGCAGGCGTTATCGTTGGAACTGGTGTTGGAGGTATGCATACTCTTGAAGAAGAGCACAAAAAACTACTTAAGAAAGGTCAACGTGGTGTATCGCCGTTCTATGTACCAAAAATGATTCCAAATATTGCTGGTGGGCAAATTGCTATTAAACACAATTTACATGGCTTAAACTTTTCAATGTCTACTGCTTGTTCTTCTGCTACAGATGCAATAGGGATGTCATATAGATTAATTTCTAACGGTTACTCCAAAGCTATTCTTTGTGGTGGTGCTGAAGGAAGCATTACCCCTCTTACCCTTTCAGGATTTGCTAATATGAAAGCTTTATCAAAAAATAATGAGAATCCACAGGGAGCTTCAAGACCATTTGATAAAGATAGAGATGGATTCATTTTATCCGAGGGTGCAGGAATGTTAATGTTAGAAGATTATGATGAAGCAAAAAAACGTGATGCTAATATCATCGGAGAAATTATTGGATATGGAATCACTAACGATGCTTATCACATTACTCAGCCTGACAATGATAGTATCGGAGCATCAAATGCTATACATATGGCATTAAATGATGCAGATATTTCTTCATCAGAAGTAGAATATATTAATGCTCATGGCACATCAACATATTTTAATGATATGTTAGAGACTCAGGCCATTAAGAAGGTTTTTGGTCATGATGCTAAGAATGTATCTATAAGCTCAACAAAATCGATGACAGGCCATTTATTAGGAGCAGCCGGAGCTATTGAGGCAATTACATGTTTAAATGCCATAAATAATGGAATAATTCCTCCAACTATAAATTATAATAATCCAGATCCAGAGTGTGATTTAAATTACGTTCCAAATAAAGCAATTGAAAAAGATACAAATATTTGTATGAGTAATTCATTTGGATTTGGTGGACACAATTCAGTTATAATTTTTAAGAAATTTTCTTCTTAAGTAAATCAATAGATTTTACAGCATCAATATCTACATCATTTAAAATACCGCACCAATAACTTAGCCAATCAATATAATTTATTAAGAAAAATAAGGAGGTTAGGTTTTTAGGTACCTTATCAGGAATAGTTAAGTGAGCAACATGTGAAACTTTTTTTGATAGTATTTCATTCGTAATTTTCATTCGCTCGACATTCTTTGGCCATCCAATATGAATCCAAATCATTGAAAAGAATTTTTTATCAATATTTTTATTTTCCCAACCTATAATTTCATTATGATTCATTTCAGGAATAGTAATATTATAAGATAACATTTTACTATTTTCATTTAGCTGAGACTTTAGACGAAAACCTATAGATGAGAGATCTTCCTCTGTAACAATTATGGGCATGGTTTTATGAATTTTTTTGGCTAAAGCATATACTTCAGATTTTTTAGTAGCTGCTTCTTTTGAAAAAGTCTTTAAACAATCAATATCTATATTTGAAACTCCTTCTTTATCAAAAATTGATATTAAAAATGTTAGGGAAAATCCTAACGCTGATCTTGGAGGATATCCTTTGGGAAGTAAGTGATAAGAAATATTATCTAATTTTGCTTTTTTTAATAATTCTCCTCCAGTAGTAAGCACCGTTGCATGATCAGTTAATCTTACTGCATAATCATAGTAAGAAAGGGTCTCTTCAGTGTTACCTGAATAAGAACATACAATTACCAAAGTATGTTCATCTATGGTTGTATTTGGAAAATAATTTCTTTCTACAACTATATCCATTTCAGGAAATAAATCTTTTAAAATTAATCCAGCTATTGCAGAACCACCCATACCAGCAATAACCACTTTACTTATTTCTTCTAGCTTTAAATTATGGTCTTTTAAATCCTTTAAAGAACCCTCAATATGTTTTGGGAAGTTTTTTATATGTTCAATCATTTATCCCTCTTAATAATATAGCTAATTAATTCATTCAAGCCACCTTGAATTTCTTCAGGAAGTTTAAAAATAATTTCGTTGCATTTGTTTTTATATTTTGATAACAAATTGTTTGACTCTTCTCTTAAATTTTTCTTATTAAAAAAATCATTAATTGATTCTTTCTTTTCAAAACTATTTTTTTTATTAATTGCTTGAATAAGTTTATTCCATTCACTGAGATTTTTTTCCATAGCTAGGCAAGTCAAAATGGTTTTCTTGTTCCTATCTATATCTGAAAAAGTACCTTTACCCATAATATCATTATCTGATGTAAGCTCAAGAATATCATCTTGAATCTGAAAAATTATTCCCAAGTTTCTTCCAAGATCTTTTAAATCTTTAATATGGTCTTCGTAATTTTCACTTACAAGAGCAGCTATTTCAAAACAAAGTTCAAATAATGAGCCTGTTTTTTTAGCACTCATTAATAAATAATCATTTACACTTACAAAATCTTTTTCTTCAAATTCCATATCATAAGCTTGCCCCTCACATATCTCTAGAATTACTTCATTGTATCTGATTAAAATTTTTAATGTATTTTTTTTGATTTTTCCAATGAAAATTGGTCCTAATGCACCAAGTCCATCTCCAGATAGTACTGCATGGGCATTATCCCATTTTTTATGTATAGTAGCAACATTATGTCTTAAGTCATCTTCATCCATAATATCGTCATGCACTAAAGTAAAGTTGTGTAAGAGCTCTACTCCTAAAGCTCCATTAATGGAATCTTGTTTATTATTTTGAAAAAGTTCTCCAAGAAACAAAACGATTATTGGTCTTAATCTTTTTCCGGGGGATTTTATGAAATATTTAATTGGATCATAGAGGTAAGAAGGACCTTCTAATGATTGAATTTTAGAAAACTCTTCCAAAAAAACATTTTTAAAAACTTTTAGTTTATTCATTATTATCTAATTTTTCTAAAATCTTTTGGGTGTCCTTATATCCATCTTCAGCAGAAGGAGCTCCAGCTTGGAAGACAGAGCAATTCTCTATTTCATTCATAATTTTTGCTAAAGGATAATCATTGCCTCCCTCCATAGTTCTATCGCCAATGAAAATATATTTTTCTTTTGGATAAAACTTCTTTACTTCTCCTAATACTTGAGATTTATTCATACCTTTTGGAGTAATATCAATTGATATCTGTCCTCCTATTACAGCATCTAGATTATCCCATTTAGTAATAATTTCTTCTGCTATATTACTTCTCTCATTTGATTTACAATCGTAATTAAAATAATGCAATCTCTGTTCCAATGTACAGTCTCTGCCAATTACGCTAAAATTTAGCATCGATCCCCTGTCTTCTATATGATTACTTGCTCTAAATGGATAAGGACTTTCTTTGAGTTTTTGTTTTAGAAAATCAAGTAAATCATTTTGAGGTTTAAATTCATGGTTATATGAAAGCTCTCCATTAAGCCAAAGCTGATTTCCACCGCAAGTAAAAACACCTTCCGATAAATCCAATATGTATTCAGGAACCTGTTCTTTAATTTTTTCAAGATTACTACCACTTACAAGAAAAAAAGTGTGGTTTTTAGCCCAATTACTATAGAAATCTTCAAAGTCTTTGGTCATTTCTCTTCTAGACGGAGTTAAAGTTCCATCCATGTCAAAAATGTAAATGTTTTTCATTAATAATCCTTTATTGTTGTAAAATATTTATTTGCTTCTTTTTTAATATTCGGAGCTAAATATAACGCAGAAATCATTGTTGGAAAAGCCATTAAAGCAAACATTGCATCAACAATATTTACAGCTAAATCTAAAGATAAAACAGAACCAAGAATTAGAGTAAGAACATAAAAAATTCTATAGTAAAACTTTGAACCTGCACCAAATAAATATGAGGCGCACTTACACCCATAATAGGAATATCCAAACATAGTTGACAAAGTAAATGTGGCTACTGAAAAAATAAGTATATAGTCACCTATAGATCCCAAATAATTTGAGAAAGATTTCTGAGTTAATGAAACACCTGAATATGTACCTTCTATCCAATCTGATGATAGAAGAATGACTAATCCAGTTATTGTACATACTATAATAGTATCAATTAAAGGGCCAATCATTGCAACAAGACCAGATTTAATTGGTTGATTATTTTTAGATGCTCCAATAGCCATAACCTCTGTTCCCATACCAGCTTCATTTGAAAAAGCTGCTCTTCTGAAACCTTGACTAATAACGATAGCTGTACCAGCAAAACCTCCTGCCACTGAACTTCCATTGAATGCACTTGAGAAAATATTTGAAAAAATAGCTGGAATTGAAGATATATTTGATAAAACAATAAATAATCCTGATGCTAAATATACAACTACCATAAATGGCACTATTTTTGAAGCAACTTCAGCTATTCTGCTTAAACCACCAAATATTACCATTGAGACAGTGATTGCAATAATTATTCCAATAGTTAGATTTAAATTGAATGATTGTTCTAAATTAAATGATTTTACAGCATAGTCAGACATAATTTGAGTCAATTGATTAGCCTGCAATAACGATAAACATCCAACTAAACCTGCAATACTAAACCAATATGATAGAAATTTAAATTTTTTTCCCATTCCATACTCAATTACATACATTGGTCCACCCTGCAAAATATTTTCTGAATCATAGCCTCGATACATAATTCCTAATGAACAGGTAAAGAATTTTGTTGCCATTCCAACTATAGCGCTAATCCACATCCAAAATAATGCGCCAGGACCCCCCAAAGAAATTGCTACTGCAACTCCAGCTATATTTCCAATACCAACGGTACTTGATAGAGCTGTTGAAAGGGCTTGAAAATGAGAAATCTGACCTTCGTCATCTGGATCATCATGTTTTCCAAGAAGGATCTCAAATGCATGTTTAAAATATCTGAATGGAGTAAGCCTAGAATAAATAAGAAAAAAAATTCCACCACCAATAACTAGATTTGCTACCCCAAAATTTCCCCATAAGAAATTTGATAACTCAGCAAAAAAATTATTAATTATATCCATGATTAAGTAAGTTACAATATAATGAAAAAAATTGACTACTATATTCTGAGAGAATTTTTAACAACTTTTATTATAGTTTCTATATTCTTTACTTTGATTTCATTAATAGTAGATATTTTTGAAAATTTGAATCGCTTTATTGACAATAATGTATCTTCAAATATTTTAATAGACTATTATATGGCATCTCTTCCATCAATGATAAGTGTAACTATTCCTGTATCATGTCTTGTTTCATCAGTATTTACATATGGAATGATGATTCAAAGAAAGGAGTGGTTAGTATTTAAATCTTCAGGATTGAGTCTTTATAGACTTTCTTTTCCTGTACTTACATTAGGCCTTCTTCTTAGTATTGGATCATTCTATTTCGATAATTCAGTAGTAATTGACAATAACAAAATTAAAAACGATATAAAAACAACCTATATGTCAAAAAATAAGAATAAAGCTAAGAGTAAAAGTATATTTGAAAACGTATACTTTCAAAAAAATAAAAAAGATTTAATAGCCATAGAGAAATTTAACAGTAACAATAATGTTTCAGTAAATCTCAATTTTTTAGAGGTAGAGAATGGAATGCTTTTAAGAAGAATAGATTCAAAAAAAGCAATTTGGAATTCAGAAATAGGTCAGTGGAATCTAAAGGATTTTTCTATAAGAAATTTTAACAAAGATGGTTTTGAAGAAAACGTAATTATTTCCAAAAATGATTCTTTGATTGCTCTAAATTTTTCGCCTACCGACATAATCAATACAGCTAGCTCATCAGAAGAAGTATCATACTCAGAATTAAAGAACCAAATTCAGTCTTTAAAAAGTAATGGGGTTAACACATTAAGATGGGAAGTTGATTTAAATTATAAGATTGCATATTCATTTATATCAATTATAGTAATTTTTTGTGGAATTCCTCTTTCAGTTTATCGCTCAAATACCACTTTAGCTTTTGGAGGCGGATTAAGCTTAGCAACTATTTTTTCTTATGTAATTTTACTTAAATTTGGTCAATCCTTAGCTTATGGAGGTGTACTTTCACCATTCTTTGGTGCTTGGATGTCTAATTTTGTTTTTATAAGTATAGGAATATACCTGATGCTTAATGCTCGAAAATAAAAATATGAATAACCCTTATGCAAAATCACTTGATGGTTTAAAATTAAATGATCCAGTTTCTGCTTTTTTTAATTTTTGTAAAGAAAGAGAAAATATTCGTTTATTAAGGGAAAATGGTGATTCTTTTCCATGGACAGATGATCCTATTTTTCAAAAGGGACGATTCTTAAACGTTTTTAGAGAAGATGACCGTGTTAGCAAATCTATATTGAGCTTTGCTAATGAATTGAAGGATGATTTACCTAAATTAATTCAAGCAGTTTTTTTTGCTCGATGGTGCAATAAGCAACATACATTAGATGAATTGTCTTCCAATATACTATTAGAACCAGAAAAATTACTTAAAAAAATAAAATCATTAAATAATTGGTGTAATTACAATGCTTATCCAGTTGAATCAGTTTTTTGGAATGGAAAAAAGTATTCACGTTTAAATACAGCTGTTGAGTTATTTTTTAAAATAAAAGAATCATTGGAAGAAATGATTATAGATGCCAATGGTGATGTTATAAAAGCTACAATAAAAATTAATCAAGAATTTAAAATGAAAAATGACTTCCCTATTTTTATGGCAGTAATTGATTTAGCCTGGTTTAGGCCAGATATTATACATCCAAATAGCCATGTTCCAACAGGAATAGGAGCGGTAGCATACCTTGATAGATTACAAACATATCTTGGTTTAAAAAATCATCAAGAAACATGTGAAAAGATGATTGAATTACAAAAAGAATACTGGCCAGAAGCTAAGCGAAAATTTCAACCTATTGATATTGAATATTTATCTTGTGAATGCAGAAAATATTATAGCTACGTTAATTGTACAAAATTATTCGAAGGAAAAAATGTTTTCAAGCCTATATAGAAAAATAATTATATCAATCATTATTATAATTCTGTTTCTTATTTGGGCTGAAGTTGGTGTTGGGATTTTTGGAACTAGGTTTGCGGGAGATTAAATTTTTATTCAGAAGAAATTTTATCAATTGAAGTAACGGTAAACTTAACTTCTTCACCCCTAATATCTAGTATAAAATTTTCACCAATTTTCTTTCCAGCAACAGCTCTTCCAAATGGAGAGTGATAAGTTACAATAAAAGGGTATAAATCTAATTCCTCTTCAATTGGTCCTAAGATATAATAGTCTTCAGGTTTATCTTTTCCTTCTTCATGAATTGCAACCTTATTACCAAAACCAGCTTGATCATTATTAATATCGCTGTGATCAATTATTCTGAATGGTGCATGTGATTGCATTAACTGAATTTTATAAACAATTAAACTTTGTTTTTCTCTGGCTGCATGATACTCAGCATTTTCTTTTAGATCACCATGATCAGCAGCTTCACTAATTTTTTCAGATGTTTCTCTTTTAAGCTTCTCAAGTGACTTGATTTCTTCCTCTAAAGCAAGATGAGTTTCTCTTAAAATTAAAGTTGCCATATTATGTTCCTTTTTAAAATAAAAACCAATTTACATTTGTAAAATTAACATATCAAATAGTATAGTTTAGATTTGATTTAAGTGCTTAAATCTGTTTTAGGTCCTGCAGAAAGGATATCTGAATCTTTAATTTTGAATATTTCGAAATTATTATTGAAAAGCCTTGTAAGCATATTTCCGGTTGAAAAATATTCTTCTAAATTATCCCAACTAAGATGAGGAACTAGGAATTCATTATCTAAACCTTCGATATCTAATGGAATTTCTAAATTAAAAAACTTGTCAAAAACTGATTTACTAAAATCTAAGGTTCCGTCAGTGATTAAATTAATAATATGTTTAGTTAATTTTAAATCTATCCTAGATGATCCGCTTGTAGCACTTGATCCTGACCAACCAGTATTTACTAGATATACTGAAGAATTATAATCATTTAATTTTTTCTCTAAGAGTTCAGCATATCTTAATGGATGTAATGTTAAAAAAGGACCTCCATAACATGGTGAAAAAGCAGCAACTGGTTCGGTAACTCCTGTTTCAGTACCTGCCATCTTAGCTGTATATCCGCTAATGAAATGATACATAGCTTGTTTTTTAGTCATTCTAGCTAATGGCGGCATAATACCATATGCATCGCAGGTAAGAAATATAATTGAATTTGGATGAGGCCCAGCACTTTTTAAGTCTTTTGAACCTAATGAATTTTCTACGAAATTAATTGGATAACAGATTCTAGAATTTTCACTCTTTGTATTATCATCAAAATCAACCTCTTTGGTTTCTAAGTCATAAACTACATTCTCCAAGAGTGTACCATGTTTAATTGCGTTATAAATTTCTGGCTCTTTTTCTTTATCAAGATTAATTGCCTTTGCGTAACATCCACCTTCAAAATTAAATATTCCATTGTCAGACCATCCATGCTCATCATCACCAATTAAAGGTCGGTTTGCATTGGTGCTTAAAGTAGTTTTTCCAGTACCTGAAAGACCAAAGAAGACAGTTGACTGATCATGAGCAGCTGATACATTAGCAGAACAATGCATTGAAAGAATATTTTTCAAGGGTAAATAATAATGCATCATTGAAAAAATACCTTTCTTCATTTCACCAGCATATTCTGTGCCACCAATTATTGCAATTTTTTTCTTAATATTAAAGACAATGAAATTTTCTGAATTAAGTCCATAATCTTTCCAATTTTCTTCCTTGACATCATACGCATTGATAATTGTAAAATCAGGGGTAAAATCAATTAATTGATCTTTTGAAGGACGAATGAACATGTTATTAACAAATAATGACTGCCAAGCCTTTTTTGTTATCATTCTAACATTTAAAGAATTGTCAGTATCATCTCCAGCAAAACCATCGAAAATATAATAACTTGAGGATAAATTTTCATAAGTCTCTAAAACCTTACTAAAAAGATGATCAAAATTTTCTTCTGAAAGCTTTTGGTTTACTTCACCCCACCAAATGTTTTCGTTTGAAGAACTTTCATCAACAATAAACTTATCATTAGGAATTCTGCCAGAAAATTCTCCAGTATCTACCATTAGAGCTCCATTAAGACCAATTACACCTTCATTATTTCCAACAGCATCTTTAACTAAATCATCAATATGAAGATTTCTTTTGAAATTCTTATTCTTAATCATTTCTTACCTCTTGGATGAGCTTTATTTATTGTATCTTGAAGTTTTTCTAAGCTTACGTGCGTATAAATTTGAGTTGAAGAAAGTTTTGAATGACCAAGCAGTGACTGTATTGCACTTATACCAACACCTTTATTAAGTAAGTGAGTAGCAAATGAATGTCTCAAAGTATGAGGACCAAATGCACTTAATGATAATCCTTTTAAATTACTTGTCACTATATATTGTATATTATTTCTCGTTAAACACTTATTGTCTTTGTCGACGAACAAGTTATCATCTATGTTTGTTTTTGACAATGGAAATTTTCCAATTTTATTTAAATAATTAGTTATCAATTGATTGGTTTGATCATCAAAGTTTGAATATCTCTCTTTCCCACCTTTACCAAATATCTTAATAGAATTTTTTTCTAAATCTATATCTCTAATAATTAAACTGGTCATTTCTTCCAGCCTTAAGCCAGATGTAAAAAAAAGCATTATAATTGCCTTATCTCTGATTTTGATGGTACTATTTTTTGTAGATTCATCAATTTTATTTAAAACATCATGAATTTTTTCTTGAGAAAGAAATGATGGTATAGATTTTTTAAATTTTGGAGATGGATAACTTTGAACACTATTCAAAACTATATCATTAATGAGAGTTTGTGAAAATAGATACTTATAAAATGTTCGCAACGAAGATAATATTCTTGCAAAAGATCTAGGTCCAATTGATGAACTTAAATCTGAATGAAAATCAAAAATATTCTCCTTGGATAGTTTCTTATAATCAATAGCAAATTCTACTATATATACTTCAAACTTTGTGATATCTCTTTTATAATTCTCTATTGTTCTTTCAGAATATCCTTTATCGTATTTAAGAAACTCTAAAAAATCATTTTTTAATATATCAAATTTCTTCATTCTTTATCATTGTTAATAGGTTGCTAAATTCTTCACTTGGCTCTGCATTAAAAACTACTTTCTCTTCTGTTTTTGGATGTGAAAAAGATATACTTTGAGCATGAAGAAAATGTCCATTTTGAATACTAATATTTTTATTTATTTTTTTCTGAACATCAGGAAGATATTCATTTAATTTCTTCCAACCTCCTCCATAAAGCTCATCACCAATAATTGGATAACCTTTTTCACTGCAATGAATTCTTATTTGATGTGTTCTTCCAGTTTTGGGAAAAAAATTAATTGATGAAAAGTATTTACCCTTATTTATCAACTTAAATTTTGAAGTAGCAACTTTTCCTTCAATTGATGATTGATATTTTAATGGATTTTTTTTACTTCTTGATAGCTTATTCTCAATTAAACCTTCATGCTCATCCCATTCTCCCCATGTTAGTGCGAGGTATGCCTTTTGAATGGTTCTATTTTTGAATTGATCAGCTATTTTCCAGTGAAAATATTCATTAAATGGTATAATCATCACACCAGTAGTATCTTTATCCAATCTATGAACAATACCCGGTCTTAATGGGTCTGGGTGATTGAAAAGCTTATCTTCAAATTTATTTAAAAGAATATTTACTAAAGTTTTATCTTTATTATTTGAAGTAGGATGAGAAATGATTCCAAAAGGTTTATTGATAATAGCAAAATCGTTATCTTCATAAATAACTTCTAATGGATAATCCCATTTTTTAAGATTTGGAAGAAGTTTATTTGATTCGATTGTATCTGTATTAATATCAATGACATCTCCATAAGAAAGTTTTAGATTTTTTTTAACTATTTTATTATTAACAGTGATATTTCCATCATTAATAAGTTTTTGAATTTTACTTCTAGAAAATTGAATTAACCTCGAAGATAAAAATGTATCTAGACGAATTAATTCATCCGATGATGAAACAGATATTGTCATAATGTTATTTATTTACAAGTATAGAGCTATACAATAAAAATATCAATCCTATTGTCACTGAAGAATCTGCTATATTAAATACATACCAATGCATTCCATTTAGGTGAAAATCAATAAAATCAACAACATATCCTCTAAAAATTCTATCGATTATGTTACCTATTGCACCAGCAATAATTAAATAGAGAGCAATTTGGGAAAATTTATCTTGAAAATCGTCACTATTTAATAGATAAACAAGGTAGACTGTAATCAAGATTGGTAAGATTATAAATAAAAGCTCTGCTCCTTCAAAATATATCCCAAAAGCAATACCTTCATTACGGATATATGTGAAATTTAATAAATAAGGAATGACAGAAAAAGAATCATAAAGATTCATTGTAGTATGAACAATAAATTTTGAAAGTTGATCTAAAACAACAATCAAAACTAATAGATATCTCATTATATAAGATTTAGTTTTTTCTTTTCTTTAAAAATAACACTTTTGGTGGCATTAGGAACTTCCATTAATCTTTCTTTTGATATCAATTCGCCAGATATTTCACAAATTCCGTAAGTACCATCTTTAATTCTTTGAAGAGCCTTCTTCAAATTAACTAAATAGTCAGATTCTCGAGACATTAGTAAAAAATTCTTTTCTACCTCATGAGCTTCGGTGCCTTCATTAAAATCTTCTGATCTTTCTTGTAGGAATACAGAATTAGTAGGCTGAGTAGTTGACCTTACACCTTCAATATTTTCATTAACTTCAGCTATTTTCTTTAAAATATTTTCTTCAAACTTTTTTAATTCAGCTTTCGTGTATTTTGTTTTTTTCTTAGCCAATTTTGTCTCTATAGTTTCTTTAAGTAAATTTCAATTTCTTTGTTTTCATAATTGAATGAAGAATTATAGTCAAAATTTTCCAAATTTGCTACAATATCTGTACATAATACTTCATTCATAAAATATTCTTTATTTCTTTCAACAATGTTTTTCAACTCTCCAGAAAAATTAGCAGAGATAATAATTCTGTCATCAATCTCAAAATTTGCCTCTTTTCTCATTAACTGTATTTGCCTTATTAAATCTCTCAAAACTCCTTCTAATCTTAGAGAATCGCTTATAGTTGTATCCAACGATACAATTAAGTCATTTCCTAAGAAAGATTCGCTTCCCTCATTTGCTTTTAATTCTATAATCAGATCATCTTTTGTCAATTCATGTTCGTTCTCCGGAATTGCCAATCCATTCAATACGTTTTTTGTGACTTTTACAGGATCAAGATTACCAATTGACTTCATAGCATCCTGCATTTCATCTACAAACTTCATTTTCATATTCTTGAAATTTGGCTTCAAAGTCAAAGTTCCAAACTCTTTGATTTCATCAGAAAATAGTACTTCTTTAATATTTAACTCATCTAAGATTGTCTCTTCTTGATCTTTAATGAATGAAGTTATTTCATCGTTATTAATCAAAACTCTTAAGCTTTGGAGCGGTTGTCTAACTTTAATATTAGCTTTTTTTCTTACAGCTCTTCCAGACTCAATTACTTTTTTTAATGAGTCAACTTTCTCAATTAATTCATTATTGATTTTATCATTATCGCATTTAGGAAAATCTGATAAGTGGATGCTGTCTTTGTTCTCATTTTTATCCGTAGAAGTTATATTCAAATACATTCTTTCTGTTACAAATGGAAGAACAGGCGATAAGACTTTAATTAAATCCAAAATCACATCATAAAGAGTCTGATAAGCTATATATTTGTCTGAATCATTCTCACTTTTCCAAAATCTTCTTCTATTTCTTCTTATGTACCAATTTGATAAATCATCTAAGAAGGTTTCTACATTTTTTAATAGCTTATCTACTTCAAAATTTTCATAATTCAATTTTGCGCTAGCATTTAATTGCTGCGATTTTGAAATAATCCAATTATCTAATAAAGTTAAATCTTTAGGATTTATTTTTTGTGAATGTGGAGAAAAATTATCAAGATTAGCATAGGTACAGAAAAACGAATAAATATTCCATAGACTAATCAACTTTTTTCTGACTTCGTCTGCTTTATCATATCCAAATAACAAGTTATTTTCTACATTTTGTTTTGAATACATCCATCTCATTACATCTACACCCATCTTTTCAGCTGCATCATCAAACCAGATGGCATTACCTGCAGATTTATGCATTTCATCACCTTTTTCGTCTTTTACTAACGCATGTCCAAGTAAAGTTTTAAATGGTGCTTTTTGCTCTAAGAAAGATGACATAGCTAATAACGAGTAAAACCAGTTTCTAAACTGTCCAGGAAAACATTCTGTAATAAAATCAGCTGGAAACCATTCTTCCCAATAGCTTTTATCTTCAAAATACTTCATTGTAGAAAAAGGCACAATTCCAGCATCAAGCCAAGGATTTCCTACATCTTCAATTCTAGTTCCAATAAGTCCAGATTTAGGATGTTTTATTTTAACATAGTCAACCCAAGGTCTATGTGGGGTATTTCCATCAAATTTTTCCCATCCTTCAACAGCTAATTCCTTCAGTTCTTCTTTAGAACCAACCACATGAAATGTTCCATCCTCAAAAGTCCAAATCGGTAAGGCTAATCCCCAGAATCTCTTCTTTGAAATCATCCAATCTCCCATATTGTCTAGCCAATCATGCTCTCTATCTCTTCCCCAGCTTGGAATCCAATTAATTTCATCTACAACAGATTTAATTTTATTTCTCCAATCCATATTGATATACCATTCATCAACCTGTT
>CBFHKL010000021.1:8351-17264 GCA_965656415.1 uncultured bacterium | reverse complement strand
TTATTCAGTGCTTTCTTAAAAATATCTATTGGATCTTTTTTACTTTTTTCTTTAACTACATCAAATGCATCATAAAGAATTTTTTCAGCAATACCTTTCTTTCCATCTGTAAGTAAATAATTCATGAACTTGGAAATTTGTAAATCATTAAACTTAGGATCTGGATTAATTGTTCTTCTTTCTGGTCTTCTTCTTCTCATTTTTAGCTCTTAGGTTTTTTAGCTCCGTAACGAGATCTACTTGTTTTTCTGTCGTTAACTCCAGCAGTATCAAGGGATCCGCGAACAATATGAAATCTAACACCTGGAAGGTCTTTAACTCTACCGCCCTCTATCAACACAATAGAGTGCTCTTGAAGATTATGTCCTTCACCAGGTATATATGCATTGACTTCAATACCATTAGTTAATCTAACTCTTGCTACTTTTCTAAGAGCAGAATTAGGTTTCTTAGGAGTAGTAGTATATACACGTGTACATACACCTCTTTTCTGAGGACTTTTTTCAAGTGCTCTACTAGCCGATTTATTGACTATTTTTTTTCTACTCTTTCTAATTAACTGATTGACAGTTGGCATATTTATTTCCTTTTATATTTAAAAGTCCGGGCGAATATATCGTTATAACACGGAAGAATCAAACTTTTTCTTCTACGCGTAGGATTATTCATTTTGGACTAAAAATTATAATTTTAATTATCTAACCTTGCTCTTCAGCAATATCAGATTCTTCATCCTTTGTAAGCCTAACTTTTCCAAGGTCAGGAAAGCCAGTTCCAGCGGGAATTAGTCTACCTAATGCAACATTTTCTTTCAATCCTAGAAGATTATCAGTCTTGGATGCTGTAGCAGCATCAGTTAAGACTCTTGTTGTCTCCTGGAATGAAGCAGCTGAAATAAAGCTATTAGTATTCAATGATGATTGAGTAATACCCATCAAAATTGGTTCAAATGTAGCTTGTTTAGATTTATGGAATTTGACTATACTTTTATCTGAAGATTTAAGATCTTTATTTATTTCTTTGACTTCGTTTTGTGAAATCATTGTTCCTACTTCAAGATTTGAATCTCCAGACTCATCTATAATAACCATGCCTTTCATGCTATTATTATCTGCAACTAAATCTTGTTTATCTAATCTTTCTCCAGGAAGATATTTGCTATCTCCAGGATCATTAATCACGACTTTTTTCATCATTTGATTAACAATTACTTCAATGTGCTTATCATTAATACCTACACCTTGAAGTCTGTATACTTCTTGAATTTCATCTACTAAGTATTCTCTTACAGCATTTGGTCCAAGGATATTTAAAATATCTGAAGGAGAAATAGCACCTTCACACAAAGGAGTACCTGCGGTAACAAAATCTCCTTCGTGAACAACAACATGTTTACCATAAGGAATTTTATATGTAATAGATTTACCGTTAGAAGGAATGACAGTAACTTTTCTAACACCCTTTTTAATTTCTCCAAACTCTACTTTACCATTAATTTCAGTAACAACTGCAGGGTTTGCTGGTTTTCTTGCCTCAAATAGTTCAGCAACTCTTGGAAGACCTCCAGTAATATCTCTCGACTTTCCAACATCTTTTTGGATTTTTACTAGAGTTTGACCTTTGGTTACCTCTTGTGCATCATTTACAACCAGAGTTGCTTTTACAGGTAAAATTGTTCCACCTGATAAAATATCACCCTTTTTGCTATAAATTTCAATCTGTGGACTTAATCTTCTATCTTTAGATTCTGTAACAACTTTCTGTTTTTTACCACCATCAACAGCCTCTTCTTGATAAGTGTCACCCTCAATGAAATCTTTCATCTTAATAACACCAGATTGTCTTGCAAGAATAAGGTCTGTATAAGGATCCCATGAGAAAAGTGTCATACCTTTTTTAATTTTATCACCTTCATTAACATTAATATTTGCACCATAAGGGACATTTAATTCTTCAAAAACATTACCTTTTGAATCAATAATAGATAGTTTTGAACTTCTTGATAAACATCTTACAACATTAAATCCATCTTCATCTAATGTTTCCGCAGGCTCAAAATCGCTTGAAAATTTTGCTTTACCATTAAATCGTGATTTTTTATCAGATTCCTCTGCAATACGCGTTGCTGTACCACCAATATGGAAAGTTCTCAGTGTTAACTGAGTACCGGGCTCTCCAATACTTTGTGCTGCAATAATACCTACTGCTGTTCCTTTTGTTACAAGCTTTCTTCTAGTTAGGTCCCAACCGTAACATTTAGCACAAACACCTCTTCTAGACTCACAAGTAAGAATTGACCTTATCTTTACGCTGTTAAAATTATTTTCAACTATCAAATCGGCAAGTTTCTCATCAAAAATATCTCCTGCTTTAACAACAACTTCACCATCAATAACAATTTTTTCAGATGAAGTTCTTCCTAAAATACGCTCACCAAGTGATTCAACGATTTCTTCACCTTCTTTAAGATCAGATACCGTAATTCCATTAATGGTTTTACAATCATCTTCATAAATAGTTACATCTTGTGCAACGTCAACCAACCTTCTAGTTAAGTATCCAGCATCCGCAGTTTTTAAAGCAGTATCCGCTAAACCTTTTCTAGCTCCGTGAGTTGAAATAAAGTACTCCATTACTGAAAGACCTTCTTTAAAGTTTGATTGAATTGGACTTTCAATAATCTCTCCACCACCAATCATGGATTTTCTGGGTTTAGCCATTAACCCTCTCATGCCAGCAAGCTGCTTGATTTGGTCTCCACTACCTCTTGCACCAGAATCTGATGAAATAAACAGCGCATTAAAACCATAATCGTCATTTCTTAGGCCATCCATCATTACATCTGCAACATCGCTAGTAGCTTTAGTCCATACATCAATAACTTTATTATATCTTTCACCTTCAGTTAAAACATGACGGTCAAAACGTTGTTGAATTTTGTCAACTTCTTTTTCAGCAGCATTAATAATGTCATGTTTAGCTTCTGGAATAATAACATCACTAATTGAAATGGATACCCCGCTCATCGTTGCTGTTTTAAAACCAATATCTTTTAAATCATCAAGCAATTGTACTGTGCGCTGATTTCCAGCTTTAACAAATGATTCCCCAATGATAAAACTAAGTCTTTTCTTTGATATAATTTCATCATAATAACCTAATTCATCTGGAATTACTGAATTAAAAATTGCTCTTCCAGCAGTAGTATTTTTATGCCACACTCCATTGTGACGAACATTTATAATTGCATGCATGGCTACTCTGCCATTATCGTGAGCAATTTTGACTTCATCAATTGAGCCAAATGACATGCCTTCACCTACTTGATCTTTCTTATCACGCGTTAAATAGTAACAACCTAAAATCATATCTTGAGATGGTAGTGTTATAGGTTTTCCACTAGCAGGATGCAAAACATTCTGACTAGCCATCATTAGCACCCTTGCTTCTAACTGAGAAGGAATTGATAACGGTACATGAACAGCCATTTGGTCACCATCAAAGTCTGCATTGAAAGCCGAACAAACAAGCGGATGGACGCGGATAGCTTTACCATCAATAAGAATTGGTTGAAATGCAATAATTCCTAACCTGTGAAGAGTTGGAGCACGATTTAATAAAACTGGGTGATCTTTTACAACGCTCTCTAAAATCTCATAAACAAATGACTCTTTGTTCTCAATCATAAGCTTTGCACTTCTTGGTGTTGCAGCTAAGTCTCTTCTAATTAGCTCTCTAATTAAATGCGGTTTGAATAACTCTAATGCCATATTTTTAGGAATACCACATTCAGTCATTCTTAATTCTGGACCAACAACAATTACTGATCTTCCAGAATAATCTACTCTTTTACCGAGCAGATTTTGTCTAAATCTACCTTGCTTACCTCTTAACATATCAGAAATAGATTTTAAAGGTCTTTTTGAACCGCTTCTGATAGCTGTTTTTCTTTTTGTATTATCAAAAAGTGCATCAACAGACTCTTGAAGCATTCTCTTTTCATTCCTTAGAATTACTTCAGGAGCTTGTATATCCATTAATTGCTTCAATCTATTATTTCTAATAATAATTCTTCTATATAAATCATTTAAATCGCTAGCTGCAAATCTTCCACCTTCTAACGGCACTAAGGGTCTAAGCTCTGGAGGCATTACGGGTAAAATAGAAACGATCATCCATTCAGGCTTATTATTTCTGTCTTGAGCAAAGTCTTTTACAACTTTTAATCTTTTAAGAGCATCTTCTCTCTTCTGTTTTGATTTCGTAGTAGAACTTATTGTTTCAAGCTCTTGCTTAAGCTCTAATAAATCCATTTCTGCAAGAGCATCTTTAATAGCTTCACCGCCCATAGCAGCATAGAAATATGATTCTTCTTCTCTTTCTTCTTGAGAAACAGCTTCATATCCAAACTCTTTATCCAACTCTAAAAATGCCTCTTCATCTATTAATTCAAATCTTTTATAACCACTTTTACCTGGATTAATAACTAAATAGTTTTCATAATATATTACACTTTCTAACTGCTTTGCACTTTTACCAAGAATGTAGCTCAACTTACTAGGAATAGATTTTAGAAACCAAATATGGACGACAGGAACTGCAAGAGTTATGTGTCCCATGCGATTTCTTCTAACTTTCTTGGTAGTTACTTCAACTCCACATCTATCACAAATAATACCTCTGTATCGAATACCTTTATATTTTCCACAGTGACATTCAAAGTCTTTAACAGGGCCAAAGATTTTCTCACAAAATAAACCATCTTTTTCTGGCTTATATGATCTGTAATTGATTGTTTCAGGTTTCAATACCTCCCCGAAAGATCCTTCAAGAATTTTTTCAGGTGATGCAAGTTTTATTGAAATACTATTTTTTGATTTATACATCTATAATTTCCTTTAGTCTAAAGTAATATCAAGACCAAGGCCTTGAATTTCCTTCATGAATACGTTAAATGCCTCTGGAGTAGTTGGATCGGGCAAATCTTCTCCTTTTACTAATGCGCTATAAACTTTGGATCTACCTTCAATATCATCAGATTTTATAGTTAAGATTTCTCTTAAAATATGAGCAGCTCCATAAGCTTGTAAAGCCCATACTTCCATTTCACCAAACCTTTGACCTCCAAACTGAGCTTTACCACCAAGAGGCTGCTGAGTAACTAGAGAATAAGGTCCTGTTGAGCGGGCATGCATTTTATCATCAACCATATGATATAATTTCATCATATATTGATATCCAACTAAAACAGGGTTATCAATCTTTTCGCCGGTTAATCCATCAAACAGGGTTACTTTACCAGAATTTGGTAATCCTGCTTCTTTCATTTTTGAAGCTACTTCATCTGGAGTTGCGCCATTAAAAACAGGAGTCGCATATTTCTCACCAAGAATTTTTCCAGCCCAGCCTAACATAGTTTCGTATAGTTGACCTAAATTCATTCTTGAAGGAACACCCATTGGATTTAAACAAATATCCACAGGAGTACCATCCTCTAAATATGGCATATTTTCTTCAGGAACAACCGTTGCAATAACACCTTTATTTCCATGCCTACCTGCCATCTTGTCACCAATAGCAATTTTTCTTTTATTTGCTACATAAACTTTGGCCAATTTTAGAATTCCTGGTTGTAATTGATCTCCTTCTTTAAGCTTGAAAATATCAGTTTCAAGCTTGTCTTCAAGCTCATTTAAATGCCTGTTAAATGAATGAAAGATTAATTTTAACTTATCCCATGTTTTTGGACCAGATATCCAAGGTTCTTCCAAAGAAAATTGCTCATAATTAAGAGAACCTAATTTCTTAAGTGTTAATTTGGTTCCTTTTTTTACAAGCACTTTATCATTTCTATCTTTAATTCCGAGAGTTGATTTGTCTTTTAATATACCACTTATCAACTTATCTCTTGAAGCTCTTAATTCTCTTTCATCATTTCTTTTTTGCTTCTGAAGCTCTTTAATTGATTTGTTAACTTCAGCTCTAGATTGTTTTGAAGTTTTTTCATAAAGATCAGTTTTAATAACTACGCCTTTAACGCCAGGTTCAGCCTTCTTTGAGGCATCTTTAACATCTCCTGCTTTTTCACCAAAAATTGCTCTAAGAAGTTTTTCTTCAGGAGAAGGATCAGTCTCTCCTTTAGGGGTAACTTTTCCAATGAGAATATCATCTTCGTTTACAATTGCTCCGACACGAATTAATCCATTTTCATCTAATTGAGCGGTTGCATCTTCACTTACATTTGGAATTTCTGGGGTTAATTCTTCTTCACCTCTTTTAGTATCTCTAACTTCAAGCTCTATTTCATTAACATGAATTGAAGTAAATACATCTTCTCTTACGAGTCTTTCATTAATAACAATAGCATCTTCAAAGTTGTAACCATTCCAGGGCATAAAAGCAATCATAACATTTTTACCTAAAGCAAGTTCACCGCCTTGAGTTGATGCTCCATCAGCAATTACATCACCTTTTTTAACATTATCTCCAACTTTAACGAGAACTTTCTGATTATAACAGGTATTTTGGTTCGATCTGGAATACTTTATAAGATCAACAGAACATAAATCTTCATCAGTTTTCAACAATGAACCATCTTTATAATTACTATCTTTAATTACTACTTTATTTGCATCCACATGTACTACTTTACCATCTATAGGAGATAGCAAGACAGATTTTGAATCACGAGCAACAACTTTCTCCATACCAGTACCTACAATAGGAGAGTCAGTTTTCATTAAAGGAACTGATTGACGTTGCATATTAGAACCCATTAGAGCTCTATTAGCATCATCATGCTCTACAAATGGAATTAATGCAGCAGCTACACTTAAAATTTGATTTGGAACAATATCTGAGTATTGTACCTCTTCAGAGTCTACAATTGGGAAATCACCCTTCGAGCGGACTCTAACTTTTGGTTCTGAAATTAAATTATTCTTATCTGATTCTAGTCCTGATTGAGCAATATTTGATCTGTCTTCATCATCTGCAGATAAATATTTAATAGTATTTGTGATTTTTTTGTTGTCAATTTTTCTATATGGAGCTTCAATGAACCCATGTCTATTAATTTTTGCCATTAACGCAAGCGAAGAAATCAAACCAATATTTGGTCCCTCAGGCGTTTCAATTGGACAAAGTCTTCCATAGTGAGTATAGTGAACATCTCTAACCTCAAAACCTGCTCTTTCCCTAGAAAGTCCACCAGGCCCTAATGAAGAAATTCTTCTTTTATGGGTAATTTCAGCCAATGGGTTAGTTTGATCTCCAAACTGAGATAATTGGCTAGTACCAAAAAATGTGTTAATAACTGTTGTTACTAATCTTGAATTAATCAAATCTTGAGGAGTTATAGTTTCAGACTCTCTCAAATTCATTCTTTCATAAACAGTTCTAACCATTCTAGCTAAAGCAGAATTAAATTGTACTTTAAGCTGCTCACCAACAGTTCTAACTCTTCTATTTCCTAAATGATCTATATCATCAGGAGCTCTAAGACCTTTTCTCATCTGAATTAAGAACTTTAAAGTAATTAAGAAATCATCATGTGTAAGAACAGAGTCATTTCCAGAATTATCTAAATTAAATTGTTTATCTAATCTATATCTACCAACCTGTCCTAAATCATATTTTTTTGGAAAAAAGAACATTCTGTTAATAAATTTTTCAGCTGACTCTGGACTAGGAGCTTCACTTCCTCTTAAAAGTAAGTAAACTTTCATCAATGCTTCTTCAGTGGATTTTGTAGGATCTTTTTGAATAGTATTGTGAAGCATCATGCTATCAATATTATTTCTGACATCAATAACTTTAATTGATTTAGACTTATTTGTTTTCAATGTTTTAATTATTGATTCATTTAATTCTTTTCCACTTTCAACAAAAAGTTCACCAGTTTCATGGTCAATGATATCTTCAATTACGACATAATGACTTAATTTATCTACATCAATTTTTGCTGGGTTAAGGTCAAGAATTAGATCAAATGCATTGTAAATATCTTCATCCGAACTAAATCCAAGAGATCTTAATAACATCGTTGCTGGAAATTTTCTTTTTCTATCAATAATAGTGAATAAAATATCATTAATGTCAGTGGTAAAATCTATCCAAGATCCTCTAATAGGAATAATTCGAGCATTAAATAGCTTAGCACCGTTTGGATGAAACTTTTGATCGAAAAATGCTCCTGGAGATCTTTGAAGCTGAGTAACAACAGTTCTTTCGGCACCATTAATAATAAAAGTACCTTTATCTGTCATATAAGGAATATTACCAAAGTATACATCTTGATCAATTACCTGAGCAAATTTCTTTTTATCTTTTTCGTCAGTAATCTTTAATCTAAGCTTTACATTTAAAGGTACATTATATGTAATCCCCCTATCAGAGCACTCTCTAGGGGTGTATCGAGCCTTACCTATGGTGTAACTCTTATATTCAAGAATATAATTTTCATGATTGTCTTGTAACGGAAAAATTGAAGCAAATGCTTCATGTAATCCGAACATTTCTCTTTCTTTAGGATTTATTTTCTCCTGAAGAAATTCATGAAATGAACCTACTTGCAAATCTAGAAGATTTGGCAGTTCACTGTTAGTTGATATTTTTTCAAAATTATGTCTATTGTTTAACTTATCTACTCTCAAGATAGATTACCTCCAAAAAATTGGTTAATTAATATATACTTTATAGTACTATTACTTTAATTCTACTGTAGCTCCGGCCTCTTCAAGTTGAGACTTAATAGTTTCAGCCTCATCTTTTGCGACGCCTTCTTTAACAGCCTTAGGAGCAGAATCAACCAATTCTTTAGCTTCTTTTAATCCAAGACCAGAAAGTTCTCTTACAACTTTAATTACTGAGATTTTTGATTGTCCAGCAGCTGTCAGGACAATATCAAAACTA
>CBFHKL010000021.1:0-8255 GCA_965656415.1 uncultured bacterium | reverse complement strand
CACAGCGGCAGTAACACCAAATTTATCTTCTATATCTTTAACAAGTTCAGATATTTCAATCATATTTGCTTCTTCAAGATATTTTAATACATCTTCTCTTTTAACGCTCATTTTAACTACCCTTTCTTTGAGTTTAATTGTTCAAGTGCTCCTAATAAGCCAGATACAGGACTACCCAATGTGCTACTAAGCTTAGACATTGGAGAGTTTAACATGCCAACCAGTTTGGACAATAATTGTTCTTTTGAAGGAAGGTTTGCAATTTTTTCAAACTCTTCACCTTGGAAAACTTGTCCATCTAGAATCATCCCCTTAACAGCAGGCTTATCAAAATCTTTTAAAAAACTTTTAATCACTTTTGCAGGATTTGTTGGATCATCATAACTTAATGCCATTGCTGTTGGACCGTTTAGAAAATCATCCAATCCTTCCATTCCAACATCTTTTGCAGCCAATTTTATCAACGTATTTTTTGCAATCGTGAATTCTACATCATTTGATACAAACTCTTTTCTAAGTTTAGTAATACTTACAACATCTAATCCAAGATAATCTGTGAAATATATAGCATTAGCTTTATCTAGTTTTTCAGTCAAGTTTTTTACAGCTTCTAAGTTTTTATTACTTGGCATATTTATTCTGTTCCTATCTTAATTCCAGGTCCTAAAGACGATGACAAACTAATTGACTTTAGATACTTACCTTTAAATGAATTTGGTTTAGCTGACATCACAGCGCTTTGAAGAACTTTGAAATTTTCTTTCAATTGATCTTCTGTAAATGATGTTTTACCAATTGATGATTGTAAAATACCATTTTTTTCAACTCTTGCGTCAAGCTTACCTGCTTTTAATTCTTTAATTGCTTTTGCAATATCACTTGTAACTGTTCCAGACTTAGGATTTGGCATCAATCCTTTTGGTCCAAGTACCTTACCTAATTTACCAAGCTCGGCCATTAAATCTGGTGTAACGACTATCTTATCTACATCAGTCCAACCGCCCTTAATTTTTTCTAAGAAATTGTCCTTGCCAACAAAATCAGCACCAGCTTCTTTAGCCTCTGCTTCTTTATCTGCATTTACAATTGCCAAAACTGAAACTTCTTTTCCAATTCCGTGAGGTAAATTGATACTTAATCTTATATTTTCATCAGCATGTCTAGGATCTACGCCCAGATTAAATGCAACATCAACTGACTCATTAAATGACTCTCTCTTAAAATTCATCATCATACTGAAAGCTTCTTCAATATCATATAATTTTGTGACATCTAATGATTCATAAACTGATTTAGAAAACTTCGTTATTTTCATCTTTCTACCTCAATTCCCATACTTACTGCTGTTCCTGCAATCATTTCAGCAGCTTGATCTAAGGTATGTGAGTTTAAATCTTTAATTTTTATTTCAGCTATTTTTTTACATTGAGCCATTGAAATAGTACCAACTTTATCTTTATTTGGTTCTTGTGAACCTTTTTTCATTTTTAATTCTTTCATAATAAGCGTTGACGCAGGAGGTGATTTTGTCTCAAATGTAAACGATCTATCCTTATATACAGTGATAATTACTGGAGTCAACATTCCTTGCAATTCTTTGGTAGCATCATTGAACGCATTACAAAAATCCATAATATTTACACCATGCTGTCCTAAAGCAGGACCAACAGGAGGTGCTGGATTAGCTTGTCCAGCAGCAATTTGCAATTTAATTAAACCAGTTTTTTCTTTTTCAGCCATTTTTAACTTTCACTTAAAATTTGATTCATACTTAACTCAATTGGAGTAGGTCTACCAAAAATATTTACATTTACTTTAATTCTATTTCTATCATTAACCTCTTGAACTAGTCCATTAAATTCTTTAAACGGACCATCAATAACTTTCACAGAATCGCCTACCTTAAATGGAATTTCATCAATATCATCTTTCGATAAATCGTCTCCATCTGTAGATGCAAGATATCTTGTCATTTCTAATTCTGTTACTGTTTGAGGACTTCCTTTTGGTCCAACAAAACTCATTACTCCGTCTATACTTTCAATGAAAAACTTAGTTTCATTATTCATTATCATTTTAACCAAAATATATCCTGGTAATAAACTCTTCTCTTTTACAGTTTTCTTACCATTTTTGATGTCAACAATATTTTCTGTGGGTATTAAAATTTCTTCAACGTTAGACTTTAAGTCTTTTTCAAAATCAAGTTCACGAAAGATACTATCTTTCACCTTATTTTCTCTACCGGACATAACTCTTAAACTATACCAATTCATATCAATACCCTCATAAACCTTTGAATTGCCCAATCTATACCAAATAAAAAAAGTACAAATAAAAGAAAAAAGACAATTATCAAGTAAGTAGATCCTCTAAGTTCATTGTAGGATGGCCATGAAACCTTGTTCATTTCCAAATACACTTGATTTAAAAAATCTTTTATTCTTTTAAACATACTTTATCCTTTATCGCAGGTGAGGCAGGAATTGAACCCGCAACCCCCGGTTTTGGAGACCGATGCTCTACCAATTGAGCTACTCACCTATGTGCTATTTAATTTCTTTAAAAAGAACATGCTTGCGAGCTACAGGGTCAAACTTTTTATATTCAAGTTTGTCGGGATGTTTACTCTTATTTTTAGTAACAGTATAACGATACCCTGTCCCTGCAGTACTCTCAAGTCTAACAATTGCTCTTTTACTATTACCAGCCATTAGTCAACAACGGTAGTTACTACTCCAGCTCCAACTGTGTGTCCACCTTCTCTAATAGCGAATCTTAGTTCTTGATCCATAGCAATCGGTGTAATTAATTCAACGTTCATTTCAACATTATCTCCAGGCATAACCATTTCAGTACCTTCAGGCAATGAAACAACACCAGTTACATCAGTTGTTCTGAAGTAAAACTGTGGTCTATAGTTATTAAAAAATGGAGTATGTCTTCCACCTTCTTCTTTTTTCAAAACATATACATTAGCTTTGAATTTGGTGTGGGGTGTGATAGAACCTTTAGCTGCTAAAACAACACCTCTTTTAAGGTCTTCTTTTTCAACACCTCTTAAAAGCAATCCAGCATTATCACCAGCTTCACCTTCTTCAAGGATTTTTTGGAACATTTCAACACCTGTAACTGTTGTGGTACCGATTTTATTATCAAGACCAACAACTTCTACTTCTTCACCAACTTTAACCTTTCCTGATTCGATTCTTCCAGTACCTACAGTACCTCTACCAGTAATACTGAAAACATCTTCAACAGGCATTAAGAATGGTTTATCAACTGCACGTTCTGGCTGAGGAATAAATGAGTCACAAGCTTCCATTAGCTCGCCAATACATTTAACTGCTTCAGCATCGTTAGGATTTTCAAGAGCTTTAAGTGCACTACCCTTAACGATTGGAGTGTTATCTCCATCGAACTTGTATTCACTTAGAAGATCTCTTAATTCCATCTCAACCAATTCTAATAATTCAGGATCGTCAACTTGATCTACCTTATTCATGAAAACAACAATACTTGGTACGTTAACCTGACGAGCAAGCAATACGTGTTCTCTAGTTTGGGGCATTGGACCATCAGCTGCACTAACAACAAGAATAGCTCCATCCATCTGAGCTGCTCCTGTAATCATGTTTTTGATATAGTCGGCGTGACCTGGACAGTCAACGTGCGCATAGTGGCGGTTAGCTGTCTCATATTCAACGTGTGAAGTTGAGATTGTAATACCTCTTTCTTTTTCCTCAGGTGCATTATCAATAGTGTCAAAATCACGTTTAGCTGCCAAACCTAGATTAGACTGGGTTTGAGTAATAGCAGCTGTCAAAGTAGTCTTACCATGGTCAACGTGACCGATAGTACCGATATTACAGTGAGGCTTATTTCTAACAAATGTTTCTTTAGCCATTTTGTTATCTCCTTGTTTTTAACAATTTTTTATTTTTTTTGAGCCTACGACCGGGATTGAACCGGTGACCTCTTCGTTACCAACGAAGTGCTCTACCTACTGAGCTACGCAGGCAATTATTGAGCGAGTGACGCGATTCGAACGCGCGACCCTCAGCTTGGAAGGCTGATGCTCTACCAACTGAGCTACACTCGCAAATCCTGTGGGCAAAGAAGGATTCGAACCTCCGTAGACTTACGTCGGCAGATTTACAGTCTGCTGCCTTTAACCACTCGGCCATTTGCCCGAAATCCTATACTCAATCCTGATAGTAAGATCAAAAAAATTTTCAAATACCTTGCTTTTTACCTTAAAAAACTGAGCCGGCGAGAGGATTTGAACCCCCGACCCGCTGATTACAAATCAGCTGCTCTACCAACTGAGCTACACCGGCAATGTAAGTATACACGCACGCGTAGGTAAAAGCGACGAAATATAAGAAGATTTATCAGGAAAACAAATTATTTCTTTTTAGAGAGGTTTTGTCCGCTGGAAGTATCTTCAACTTGCCAGCCTAAAGACTCAATTTTATCTCTAATGGAATCAGACATATTCCAATCTTGATTTTCTCGGGCTTCTTGACGAGAAATAAGCAGATCTTGCAACTCTTTTGAAATATTTTGATCATGTAAATTGTTAAAATCCAAAATATCAAAAATTGAATTAAATAATTTTAAAAAAACTAAAGATTTTTCTTTATCTAAATCATTTATTGAGTTTTTTGTAATTTTTTTATTTATTTCGGATATAAAACTAAAGAAAACTCCAATCGCTTCTGGAGTGTTTAAATCATCATTAAGAGCATCAATAAATAAATTATGTTCATTTGAAAATTTGAGTTCAATACTTTTATTATCAAAATTGAAGTTTTTTGCAAATCTTTTGATCTTTTCAATCATTTTTTTGCATTCATCTAATTTTTTTTGACTAAAAGATACTTTAGTCCTATAATGAGCAGAAAGTAAAAACAACCTAACTACATCCGATCCATTTTTCTCTATCAAAGTACTTACATCAATAAAGTTACCTAATGACTTGCTCATCTTTTCATCATCCATATTTAAATGCTCAGCATGTAGCCAGTAATTTGATAGATTATGATTTTGAAGAGCCTCTATTTGCGCACTCTCGTTCTCGTGATGGGGAAATTTTAGATCTATTCCTCCGCAATGTATGTCGAGACGACCATCAAAAAGAGTTTTTATCATTACAGCACATTCTGTATGCCAACCAGGTCTTCCCATACCCCATTCACTATTCCAGAAAATATCACCGTCTGAATCTTTTTTTGCTTTCCATAACGTAAAATCATTACGATTCTTTTTTGACAACTCATTGTCTTCCGTTTCTAGGTCATCGCTTATATTTACAAATTTTCCATATTTTGGATAAGATTGAATATCAAAAAAAATATTTCCGTTCATTTCATATGCTAAATCTTGATCTATTAAAGCTTGAATGAATTCGATCATTTCTTCTACATATTCTGTTGCTCTTGGATTATGATTATTTGGTAAAATTTTCAAGGACTTTGATAATTCCATAAATGATGATTCATATTTCAAAGTTATTTCCTTTAATGAAGTATTTTCATGATTAACTCTATCAATAATCTTATCATCAATATCAGTTATGTTTACTGCAGTTTCTGTTTGATAACCATTCAATTGAAGAACTCTATTTAATAAATCATAAAATACAAAGGTTCGAAAATTTCCTATATGCGGATCATTATAAACTGTTGGACCGCAACTGTAAGTTTTAACTTTTTTTTCAGAAATTGGTTTAAAAATTTCTTTCTTACTTGAAAGTGAATTATATAATTTTAAGCTCATTTTTCTAGAGACAATTTAATAATTTTATTAATTATATCTTTAAAAGAAAATCCGTGCTTTTCTGCAGCCATGGGAAATAAGCTTGTTTCAGTCATTCCAGGAAGAGTATTTATTTCTAAAAAATAAAAATTATCATTATAAAATTTAAAGTCGACTCTAGAATAAACATCACATTTGAGCATCTTATGAACACTAAGTGCGCAATTCTGAACAAATTGATAATTATCTTTATCTAAATTAGCAGGACAAATGTATTTTGATTCTCCAGCTGTATACTTTGATTTGTAATCATATACACCAGACTTTGGCTCAATTTCAATGACAGGCAATGATTCATTTCCCAAAATTGGAACAGTAATTTCTCTCCCATCAATAAATTCTTCAATTAATACGGATGAATCAAAATCAAGAGCTATATCTATGGCATCATTCAAATCTTCAAGCTTATTGACAATATTAAAACCAACTGAACTTCCTTGTGAATTTGGTTTAACAATATATTTTTCAGAATTGAAATCAAAATGATCATTACATGTATTTGAAGAAGTTTGATAATAGCTTGGAGACAAAACACCTTGATTCATTACAATTTCTTTTGTAGCTGACTTGTTAAAACAGTTTCGAGAAGAATCTTCATCTGAACCATTAAAAGGGATATTATTTTTTGATAAAATTGATTGAATGACTCCATCTTCTCCGAAAGTACCGTGCAATGCTATAAAAACAAAATCATGGTTTTTTAGATCATTTATGATTGAATCAATTGAATCTGTATCCAACAGAAATTTTGAAGCACTGTAACCTAATTGATGACAAGCCTCAGCAATAGCATCACCAGTTCTTAAAGAAACTAATCTTTCATCTGAATTTCCTCCTGATATTACTGCAATATTGATTTTATACCCTTTGCTGCTTCAAGTAAATTGTTAGATACTAAATCAACATCACATGTAGATTGAACTTCATTCAAATAATCATTACCCATTCCAGTTAATAAAAATATTGTTTTCATTTTAAGTCTATCTCCAACTTGCATGTCAACAATTGAATCTCCAATCATTAAACAATTTTCTAAATTAACATTGAATTCTTCTGATGCTTTTTTAAACATTCCTATTCCTGGTTTTCTCATCGAGTAATAGTCTTCATCATAATTATCAGCAAAATAAATATTTTTTAAAGGTAGATTTCTTTTTCTAAACTCGTCTGTGATATGGCAATGAATACTTTCTAAATTAGAGATATCAACTTTACCTGTTGAGAGCCCTGATTGGTTTGTAACTATAAAAAATTTGTCACTGTATTTATTTAAAAGATCTAACGCTTCAAAAGTGAAGTCAAAAAAATCGTAATCTTTAACATCATTTATATATCCATAAGGATCATGACTTATAGTTCCATCTCTATCAAGAAAAATTGCATCAAACTTCAATTTAATCTCCAATCAATTGTTGTCCAAGAATCATCTATATTAAAAAATTTTAAAGGATTCTGATATTTATTTACATCAACTATCTTACATTCAAATATAGAATTTTCTGCTTGAAATAAACTGATTTTATGAATCATATTTTTTGAATTATTATAATCAATTAATAATATATTATCGTAAAAATTATAATAATAAATTGAATTTTCATTTTCATTTTCAATTTTTATTACAGAAGCATTTTCAAAATTTTCATACGAAAAAAAATCTATTATATTTTTATCTGAATTTTCGAGAATTATATTTTTTTTAGATAAATCATAAGAAGTAATCACATTTTTTTCAAATAAAGATATTGTACTGTCAGTATCAATAGTTTCAAAATAAATTTTTGAATCATTTAACGATATTTTGGCATTAAAAACTGATTGATTTTCAAAAATTTCAATAAGAACGGTTTTATTATTTAAACTGTTTAAATAATTTTTAATCTTAATATCCTGACTTTGACTTAATAACGAGGAAGATATCAATAAGATAATTAAACTAATCTTCATTAATTGTTTCTAAATAAGATTCATCAACTAATACTTCTCTTGCCTTGCTTCCAGTAAAAGGACCAACAATTTTTAGTCTTTCCATCTCATCTATTAGTCTTGCTGCTCTAGAATAACCAACTGACAATCTTCTTTGTAATAATGAAATAGAACCTTGCTTGCTCATAACTATAATTTCAATTGCTTTATGCAGTAAATCATCATCAATGCCATCCCCATCAACAATTGAACTTGATTCTTCCTTATAAGTTTCAATAATTACTTCGCTTGGTTTTGGTTGAGATGAAATATGTTCAACTAAATCTTCAATTTCTTTCAAAGTTATAAAAGCTCCATGCATTCTAACTGGCGCAGGAGATCCTGGCTTTTGATATAACATATCACCTTTTCCAATAAGCTTATCCGCTCCATTTTCATCTAAAATAGTTCTTGAGTCAATTTTAGTTGCAACTTGAAAGGCAATTCTAGCTGGAAAATTTGCTTTTATT
>CBFHKL010000020.1:0-17731 GCA_965656415.1 uncultured bacterium | reverse complement strand
TCCTAGAACTGTTGAATTTGAAAAATTTCGAGAGGTTGCTGATGAAGTGGGAGCATTTTTGCATGGAGATATTTGTCATAATTCAGGTTTAATTGCGGCTGAAATGCATCCTTCACCATTTCCTCATTGTCATGTTGTTTCAACAAGTACTCACAAATCTTTAAGAGGTCCTCGAGGCGGAATAATACTTCTAGGTAGTGATTATGAAAATCCATTTGGCAAAGTAGCGCCAAAATCAGGAAGAATTAAAATGATGTCTGAGCTAATTGATAGCGCTGTTATGCCTGGAATTCAGGGCGGTCCATTAATGCATATTATAGCAGCAAAAGCAGTTGCTTTTAAAGAAGCTTTAGATCCTTCATTTAAAACATATATTAAAAGTGTATTAGAAAATGCTCAGTGTTTTGCAGATGAGTTCAAATCAAAAGGATATAATCTAATTTCTGGAGGTACTGATACACATTTAGTTTTAATTGACTTACAAAATAAAAATATTTCTGGTAAAGCTGCAGAAATTGCTCTTGACGAAGCGGGAATTACAGTAAACAAAAATATGATACCTTATGACCCAAAAAGTCCATTTGTTACAAGTGGAATTAGAATTGGATCTCCTGCAATGACAACTAGAGGAATGGGAGTTGAAGAGGTTAAGATTATTGTTGATTTAATTGATCAGGTTATTTTAAATCATGACAATCAAGAAAAAATTCAAACAGTTAAGAATCATGTCAATGAGCTATGCTCTTCATTTTTAATATATGACTAATTTTATTAAGAAATATTTTTCTAGAAAAATTTCACTTTTACTCATTTTTGTTTCATTAAATGGCTGCGCAATAAATAATAATATGATGCTTGGTTCAGAGGTAGTAGAAATCGCTTTACCCTTATCATTTGAGTCTCAAAAAAGAAAAATACAAAAAAATCCAGGTAATCAACTTTTCTATTTAAATGCATCTAAAAGTCGTATCACTTATGCATATGGTATATTAATGGAAAAAGGGGACAGGTTAATGTATAGTGATTACTATAAGTCAAGGGATTACTTCTCTAAATCATTGGATCTTTTTGTTATTTCAAGAAATTATTTATTTATTGCTTTAGATATAAAATATGAAAATTTTGTACAAAGAATGAGAGATAAAGAAGATATATCTTTCGAAGAAGAAGATATCGATTACATTTACTGGCTAAGCGGTTCTTTAGCAGGTTCAATTCAAGCAAGTCAAGGCGATCCCCAGTACTTAATAGATTTACCAAATATTAAATGGTTGCTCGAAAATGCTATTACAATTGATCCGGATTGGCAGAAAGGTACCTTGAGTGCTGCAATGATGAGTGTATATTTAAATGATTTAAGTGGAGATAAAAACGCTCAAAAAATTGCTTTATCTTATTTTGATTTAGCCGAAAAACAATCAAATGGTTTAAATGCTTCAATATATGTTACATTAGCAGAAAATTATGCTGTATCTAAACAGGATAAAAAATTATTTATTGAGTTATTAGATAAGGCAATTAATGTTGATATAAGTAAGGATAAAAGCTTAAAACAGTCAAACAAGCTATCCCAGTCTCGTGCAAAATGGTTAAAATCAAGGGTAGATGATTTATTTTATATGTAAATTATTTTAATGAATAAAATTAGAAACATTCTAACAATTATCTTTTTACTTAATATTGTCTTTGCAAGGCCCATTGTAATTAAGTTAGCAACAGTTGCTCCAGAAGGGACTGAATATTATAATCTCTTATTTGAGATGGGTCAAAGATGGCAACAAGAAACTGGAGGGCAGGTTCAGTTAAGAATTTATCCTAATGGTGTAGTTGGCGGAGAAAGGGATACAATTAGAAAGATGCGAGTTGGGCAGATTCAAGCTTCTGCGATGTCATCCATAGGTTTAGCAGAGTTAACTGATCAAATTCAAGCGTTCACACTCCCAATGGGTTTTCAGAATTATCAAGATATAGATAAAGTAAAATCTGTTATGTTTGATGATATATCTAACGGCTTATCTCAAAGTGGATTCAAGCTTTTATTTTTAGTAGATATTGGTTGGGTTTACTGGTTTTCTGCTGAAGAAATTTCTGTTCCTAAAGATTTGATGGATGCAAAAATTTATACGACTGCTGGCGACTATGTTACCGTTGAGCTTTTTAAGAAATTTGGATTTAATGCAGTTCCTGTTTCTGAAACTGATATTCTTACATCTCTACAAACTGGAATGATAAATAGTATGCAAACGGTGCCCATTTTATCTTTAAGCTCTGGATGGTCAGCTTTAATGCCAAATATGCTTGATTTGAAATGGGGCGCATTTGTGGGAGCGGTAATTGTTGATGAAAGAGTATGGAAAAAAATTAAACCTGAGCACCAAAAAATTATGATGGATATAGCTAATGATATTGGTAAAAAATATCAGAAGAGCGGAAGAGAAATGGAAAAAAAAGCTATTGAAGTTATGCAGCAATATGGTATGAAAATCAAAAAACCATCTGAAGAAGAAATAGCTGTGTGGAATGATTTCAAAGATGAAATCACACCTGATGTTGTTGAAACCTTTTTAACAACTGATATTTATGAAAAAGTGATTTCTGCTATTGATGAATAATATTTTAAATAAAGCCATTGATTGGCTGTGTTTGTTTTTATTCTTCATACTTATATCTTTTCCAATTTTTCAAATTGTTGGTAGATATATTGATTTTTTTTCAATTCCTGCTTCTCAAGAAATTGTTCAGCATATGACATTATGGATAGGTTTTATTGGAGCAGTAATTGCAGCAAGGTCCAATAGGCTATTATCTGTTGTAAGAGAACCAGTTTTCAATTCGACAAACAAAGTTGGTTTAACTCAATTTTTTGTCCATGTTGTTTCGTTATCGGTAGTATTTGTTTTGTCAGTTTCATATCTAAAAATGATTCAAATTGGTTTTCAATATCCTGATTATATTGCACCATTTATTCCTTCATGGTTTGCTCAATCTATTATTCCGATTGGTTTGATTTTGATATGGTATCAAATGATTATAACAAGTAGCTCAGATTTAAAATATAGAATATCTGTATCTTTTATTTCAATTATCCCAACAATAGTTCTCTATTTTTGGCAATTTCCATTAGCTAATTCTTTTTTATTATGGTCAAAAGTAATTTTTTCAATTACTTTGGTTGCGTTCGGACTACCTATTTTTATTTTATTAGCTTTATTATCAATATTATTTTTCTTATCAGAACCGTCTGAATGGGCAACGAATTATGATTTAATTTCAACAATAAGTGATAGTGCATATCGAATTGTTGTTTCTCCAACTTTAGCTGCAATACCAATTTTTACCCTTGCAGGATATATACTTGCTGAAAGTAATGTTTCAGAAAGATTGATTAAATTTTTTAGAGCTAGCTTAGGCTGGCTTCCTGGCTCTACAGTTTTGATTGTTGTTTTATTGTGCGCATTTTTTACAGCTTTAACAGGAGGTTCAGGAGTTACAATTCTAGCTTTGGGTGCTATATTATATCCAATTTTAATTCATGACGGATATTCAAAACAATTTTCACTTGGAATAATAACTACTGCAGGGTCTCTTGGCTTACTTTTTCCTCCTAGTCTTCCAGCTATTATTTATTCAGTTACAGCTGGAATTAATCCATTAGAGTTGTTTAAGCAAGCACTAATACCAGCAATTTTTTTAATGAGTATCATGTTTTTCTACGGTTTATACAAAAGACCTAAGAGTAAAAAAGTTAAAAGATTTGTATTAAGAGAAGCATCAGAAACTGCAAAAGTAGCTAAATGGGAAATTGCTATCCCGCTTTTAATAATTTTAAGCCTTTTTTCTGGTTTTGCTACCCTGGTTGAAAGCGCTGCATTACTAGTTCTGTATGTTTTGACAGTTGAGCTCTATATTTTCAAAGATATTTCTTTGAAGAGTTTGCCAAAAATTATAATTAATTGCTCAACTCTTGTTGGGGGAGTCTTGATTATCCTTGGTTTTGCTATGGGTTTCACTGGCTATTTAGTTGACGCACAAATCCCATTGAAAATACTCAATTATGTTCAGAGCACAATATCATCAAAAATTATATTTTTATTAGCATTGAATATCTTGCTTTTAATTGTTGGTTGTTTAATGGACGTATTTTCTGCAATAATAGTAGTTGTTCCTTTAATTGCTCCTCTTGCAACATATTTTGGGATTGATCCTTTTCATTTAGCGATAATATTTATAGCTAATCTTGAGCTTGGATATATAACACCTCCTGTAGGTATGAATTTATATTTATCATCTTATAGATTTGAAAAAGATATGCCAACAATTTACAGTGCCACTTTACCATTCTTTTTTATAAGATTAATTGGTGTCATATTAATAACATATATTCCTTTGTTCTTTTACTGATTTATAATTATCTTTATTGTATTATGAGAACAAAACACATTATTTTATCGCTAATTTTATTTTCCCAGCTTGCTTTTGCACAAGGTCAAGCAGGTTCATTATTTCTAACCATTAATCCTGGCGCTCGATCAAATGCTATGGGAGAGGCTCAGATTGGTGTTGCTAATGATGCATATGCTACATATTATAATCCAGCTGGATTAACCAATCTAACTTCAAAAGAGTTTTCTTTCATGCATACCAGCTATTTGCCTAATCTTGCAGATGACATGGCATATGATTTCCTAACTTTTGCCATGCCTTTCAGAGAAGGTGAATCTATTGGAGGTCACTTTACTTATTTGAATCTTGGAGACCAAATTAGTACTGATGCTAATGGTAACGAGCTTGGATCTTTTTCAAGTTATATGTATGCTCTTAATCTTTCTTATGCAAAACAAATTGATGATTCTTCATCATGGGGAGTTAATGGAAAATATTTTTATCAAGAATTAGCTGTTATCAACAGCTTAGATGCATCGAGTGGTAGTTTTGCTTTAGATGTAGGTTATTTCAAGCATAATGCATTGGATAATCCAGACTTGAAGCTTGGAGCGGTATTAACTAATGTTGGTCCTGGTGTAAGCTTTAATGATGGTGAAGAGGATCCTTTACCAACTCGTTTAGGTCTTGGAATGTCGCTACTTACACTCGAAGGGCAAGCCCTTGTAGCTTTTGATTTAAATTATGAATTAAACGACCAAACCATTGTGACAAACTTAGGTATGGAATACTACTTGGTTGAAGACTTTGCTCTTAGGGGAGGATTTATGAGTGACCCTTCTGGAGACCTAAATTACACCACTCTTGGTTTAGGAGCTGATTTTGAATCAATAGGTTTCGATGTAAGTTATGTAATGGGTGGAGAGCTTGATCCTCATTCTGATATGATCAGGTTTTCACTAAGTGGATCTTTTTAATATCTTCGAATTTAAAAGGTTTTTTTAGACATGAGACCCTTACTTATTTGTATCTCAATTTTCCTATCTAGCTGTGGCATATCCAATCCATTTGATGATAATATTCCTTATAAAACTAGATTTGATGATGGATTAGCTTTTTTTGAAGAAGAAAAGTATGTCAAATCCTCGCAACAATTTAATATTATTGTAGAGAGAGCCTCTCACACAGATTTAGGGGACGATGCCTTATTTTTCTTAGCTGAGTCATATTTTTTAAATGAAGATTATGATCTAGCTCTTATTGAATTTGAAAAGCTTGTATCTAGAATGGGCTTTAGTCCTTACATTGAAAAGTCTAGATGGAGGATATGTGAGACTCTAATGTTACTATCTCCAAATTTTTATCATGATCAAGACTCAAGCTTAAAAGCTATTACTCAAATTCAAGAGTTTCTTGATGATTTTCCAAATTCAGAATACTCTAAAGATGCTGACAAACTTATTAACGAATTACGAACTCGCTTAGCAGAAAAAAATATGGAAACTGGAAAGCTTTATATAAAGCTCAAAGCTTATGATTCAGCTATGACCTCTTATGAAGTAGTTGTAAATGAATATTATGATACTAAATTTTTTAATGATGCTAACATGGAAATTATTAGATGTTTAGTTCTTTTAAATAAGAGTGATGAAGCAAAGCAATTTTTAGAAGATCTTGAAATGAATGAAAAATCTATTGTAACAGATACATTTAAGAAGCAAGCTTTGAGCGTTATAAAAGATAATTCTTAGAAAAGGCCCAACAAGATGAAAACATGTATATTTGGTGGAACATTCGATCCTCCCCACATTGGACACCTGCTGATAGCTCAAACAATTATTGAATCTGAAAATTTTGAAAGATTAATTTTTTTACCAGCATATCTATCTCCGGTTAAGCAGGGCAGAGAAATGTCTCCTCCAGAGAAAAGATTAAAAATGTTAGATATGGCTTTATTAAATAATGATAACTTTGAAATATCTGACTTTGAAATTAAAAAAGGGGATATTAGCTATACAATAGATTCAATTAAATATTTTAGCAATGAGCTGAATATTGAAAAAAAAGATCTATACTTTTTAATGGGTAGTGATACATTGATGGATTTCCATAATTGGAAAAATCCAAAAGACATACTCAGTATGTGCAATATTATTGTTGCTACTAGACCAGGATTTACTCCAAGCAATATTCCTCAATGGGTTCTTGATAGAGTTCATTTTGCTAATATTCCACAATTCGAAATATCATCAACAAATATAAGAGCAAGATGGAGAGAGGATAAGACAATAAGATATATGGTTACTAAAGAAGTTTGGGATTTTATCAATAAGAATGGATTGTACTAATGTTATCTAGTTTATTTTTTCTACTATTTGGATCTTTAGGTTTATATTTTGGATCTGAATTTCTAATTGATGGTGCAAAAAATTTAGCTAAAAAATTAAATGTTTCTGATCTTGTTATCGGTTTAACCATAGTTTCTATAGGAACTTCCTTTCCTGAGTTAGTGGTAGGCCTAATTAGCGCATTTCAAGGCTATACTGAGTTTGTTATAGGTAATGTATTGGGTTCTAATATAGCAAATATTGGACTTGCGATCGGTTTACCAGCATTATTTTTTAAAATAGATTTTGATTTAAAAAATTCTATTGCTCCGTTTGTTTATAATCTTTTGGCATGTCTAATGTTATATGTATTTATTCAGGACGATTTAATTAATGCTAAAGAAGCGCAAGGGTTGCTTTTAGTATTTTTTGTATACATTATTGCTAGCTTTTTAAGACCTAATATTACATCATGTAACGGTGAGCTTGAGAATGAAAATATTAGTCCAATTTATAAATCATTATTAAAGATTATAACAGGATCAATCATTCTTTATTATGGCTCTGTATTATTTGTAGACAATGGAGCAATTCCTTTAGTTGAACAATTTGGTTTTTCAGAAAAGGCAATAGGAATGACCATTGTTGCTATTGGAACCTCCTTGCCTGAATTATTTGTTACTTTAATGGCGCTTTCAAAAAAAGAGATTGGAATATCTTTAGGTAATATTATTGGATCTAATATTTTTAATATTTTATTTGTATTAGCAACTATAGCATTGGTAACTCCTATTCAAACTTCTGATGTAATATTTGAACTGCTTTTAGGTGTTGGATTTTTACTTTCTTTAATGTTTTTCATTTATTTGAATAAAGGACTGAATAAGATAACAGCATCAATATTATTTATAGGCTACATAACCTTTTTATATTTACAGTTCTATGGTTGATTTTAAAAATATCTCTTATAGCTATTCAAAAGAATCTGGTATTTTCGACATCAACCTTGAAGTAAGAGATGGTGAATTTTGTTTTCTTGTAGGCCCTACAGGTTCAGGAAAAACAAGTCTTCTTAAAATGATCTATTTTGATATTTTACCGTCCGTTGGGGAATTAGATGTTTTAGGATTTAATTCAAAAAAAACTAAAAAAAACAAGATTCATAAGCTTAGAAAAAAAATAGGAGTAATTTTTCAAGATTATAAGCTTTTACAACAAAGAACAGTTTATGAAAATATTGCATTACCACTTCATATCAATGGTTTAGGAAGAAAGATAATTAAAGACAATGTAGAGGAAGCACTTGAGTTAGCAGACCTTTTAGATTGTCAAAATAAATATCCTAATCAGCTATCAGGCGGAGAGCAACAAAGAGTATGTATTGCTCGTGCAATTGTTAAAAATCCTGAACTTATTTTAGCAGATGAGCCTACAGGCAATCTTGACCCTGCAGCAGCTCACAAGATTCTAAAAATTTTAGAGCAAATTAATAAAGAAGGAACTACTGTTATAATGGCTACTCATAATTATAAGCTCATATCTGATAGAGACCATAGAATAATAGAGCTAAAATCAGGAAGTTTGGTAAGTTCATGATTGATCAATTTGCTTTTTTAATTGCTGAAGGATTTAAAAGTTTTTATCGAAATAAGCTTGCTAGTTTTTTATGTGTTATTACAATTTTTATTAATTTTTCAATATTAGGCTCTCTTTTTGTAGTAGGTTATAATACAAATTCTCTAGTTGATTTTTTTAGATCAAAATATTCTTTTGAAGTTTTTCTTGTTGATAGCGTTGATCAAAATATTTATTTAGAATTTGTAGAACAATTATCTGAAAGTACAATAATCTCCAGTACAGAAATAATTGATAAAGAAAAATCTGCATCTATTTTTAAAGAAGAGTTTGGTGAAGATGTTGTTGAGATGTTGGGATATAATCCTCTTCCTTTGTCAATTAAGGTTTTCATCAACGAGGAAAACTTTGATTTTAATCAAGTTGATTTACTTATTGAATCAATAAATAGCTATGATTTTGTAGATGAAATTGAATATCGTGGAAAATATATTGACGATGTTGAAGATAGGATCAACTTAGCTCTTTTCTTATTTTTAGTTTTTGTGATTGCAATCATATTTCTTTCTTATCAGATCATTTCTAACACAGTTAATCTTTCGATGACAAATAGAAGAGATTTTATTGATATCTTAAAGTATAACGGTGCATCAGGGTTATTTATTAAAATACCCTTTTACATAGAGTCTATCCTTTATTCTGTTTTAGGGAGTGTTGTTTCATTTTTGTTTGTTAAATATTTCTTTATTTATTTCAATAATTATTTTGGTTTAAATATTAAAATGGATGATTATTTATGGTTGTGGATTATTGGATTTTCAATATTTATTGGACTATATTCATCCAATCAATCAATGAAGAGAAACTTAAATGAGTAAAAAAAATAAAAATGGTGTTGATTCACCTAAGAAAACTAGCCCTAGCAAAAAACCTACTAAAAAAGATTTAGAGTTAATTATATCTTCCTTAGAAGATAAACAGCTTCGTCTTAAGGCAGAGTTTGATAATTTTCGTAAAAGAAAAGAGTCTGAAATATCATCTCTATTGAAATATGAAGGTAAAAGTTTCATATTAGATTTTCTTTCTGTATTAGACAATCTTGTAAGAGGTGTTGATTCCTACAAAGATGAAGAGATTAAAAAAGCTCTTGAACTAGTCAAGAATGATTTTACAAAAAAATTGGAATCTAAAGGAATCAAGCCATTTGGTGAAGTTGGAGACAAATTTGATCCTGAATTTCATGAGGCTTTAACCACTAAAAATGATTCTAAAATTGATGATGATATAATTGTAGAAATATATGAATCGGGATATATGTACAAAGATTTAATTATTAGACATTCTAAAGTTGTGGTAAATAAGAAATGAGCGATTTTTATGATATTTTAGGTGTTTCAAAATCAGCAAACACCAACGAAATCAAAAGAGCTTATAGAAAGATTGCTATGAAGTATCACCCAGATAGAAATCCAGATAATAAAGAAGCTGAAACAAAGTTCAAAAAAGCTGCTGAGGCATATTCTGTATTAAGCGATGAAGGTAAAAGAAGGCAGTATGATCAGTTTGGCCATTCTGCATTCAATGGAATGGGTGGACAATCCGGTTTTAATTCAATGAATATGGATGATATCTTTAATCAATTTGGTGATATCTTTGGTGGCAATAACCCGTTTGAATCGTTTTTTGGAGGAGGAAGATCATCTTCAAGACCTAGAGCAGGTGCTGACTTAAAAGTTAAAATCATTGTGTCATATAAGGATATTGTTAATGGAGGTGAAAAAAAGCTTAAAATAAAGCGAATGAAGCGCGCCCAAGGCTTAACCTTGGCTACATGTCCAATGTGTGGTGGAAGTGGACAAGTAACAAAAGTTACCAATTCATTTCTTGGGCAAATGAGATCTACATCAATCTGTCCTCAATGTAAGGGTTATGGAAAAGTTGTTGATAATGTTCCATCTGGAGCTAACAAAGATGGAATGATTGCAGTTGAAGAAACAATTAAAATTAAAATACCAACTGGTGTAGAAGATGGTAATTACATGACCTTAGATAGACAAGGAAATGAAGATATTAATGGTCAAGCTGGTGATTTGTATGTTTTCTTTGAGGAAGAAAGTCATGAATTTTTTTCAAGATATGGTAACGATGTGTTATTACAAGTTGTTTTAGGCTACTCTCAGGCTGTTTTTGGCGGCAAAATCGATATTCCTACAATTAACGGAACTGCTAAGCTTAAAATTCCATCTGGAATTCAACCAGGTCAAATTTTGCGCGTTAAAGGTAAAGGCTTCCCGTTAATTGGAAAGACAAGAAGAGGAGATCAACTAGTTAAAGTTCAAATTGAAGTTCCTTCAAAATTGAGCAGAGAAGAAAAGAAATCAACGGAAGATTTACTCAAGGTTCAAAAGAATAAAGAAATTAAATTTCAAAGATTTGAGGATTAATATATTGCTATGTTGGTGAATTATTGTAAATTCGGTGGAGTCAAAAATGGATAAAGCTAAACAAAAATTTTTTAACGACTATCTCGAGGTAATAACCTTCTTTTTATTTATTTTAATTCTGCTTGTAATTTACATTCCAAGTTTAATTTGGGAAGAAGAAGACATGTATAAGGAAGAGAGTCGTTTTCGTATGCAAACAGTCTATAATGTTGAAAATTTTCATAATATTTTAACTGGCTCATACCAACCTGACGGTAAAAAAGCAGTAACTTTAGTTAATGCTGTTAGAGATTCAGTTATGGCTGATTCAACATTCTTAGGTGAGCAAACTGTTAAGCTTAATGGTGAAGAATTTTTAGTCGATGTTCCTAAAGGTTTTGATGTAGAGTATGATACTACTTTTGGCTTGAGAAGGATTTCAAAAGAAACTATCATAGATACAACCGTTACTGTACTGATGATGTCTGAAGAAACTGGTATGGAAGACACTGTTTATGTTCAAAAGAAAAACTTATTTGACGCTCAACAAGACCCAATGTTTATGGGAATTGTTGAAGAAGCAGCCTTTGAAAGAGTTGAAACTGTATCTTATTTTGATAGAAGATTTAGAAAGGAAACTGCGCCTTATAATTTTGCTTTCTTGCCTGATGATACACAATTTTTCTGTCCTTTAACAGGCGATCCATATATTATTGAAATCAATGATGAAGGAAATTCAGTTAGAGTTTCAAGCCCAATTCGTTCTTATCGCGATAACAGATATGGCTTTTTTGCATTAAAAACAAGAAGTCATGGCTATATTATTGATGGAACAAGAAGTTGGGATAATTAGTTGATTGATTTACTTTCTTTTAGATAATAAATCTCTTTCTGTTTATACTGAATTAACCAATAAACAGAGCCTATCTTTAGCATTTAAAGCTAAACTTCACTTAACAATCTCTACCACAATTGATAATTCAAAAAAACTAAATTCTATCATTGCTAGAGCATTGGACGAAATTAGCGAAGAAATTGATTTGACAAATAATTTAGCTTCAATAATTATAGACGACTCTCTTTTATCTCATTCGATTGTTGTAGGATCAAAAAAATATGATAATATCAACAAACAAATTCAAGATGAAAGCATTCTAAAATGGGGCAATAGAGCAAGCAATTACTATTTTATTTCAGAAGAGAAAAAGACTCCAAAGAATATATTCCATTCAGTAGCAGTACATCATTTACTAAGAGAAAAAATAAAACTTAACTTTAATAATTTTGGATTAAGCATAAAATATATAGTTCCTTTGTCATCAATATTAACTTCTAGTTTAAAGCCATCACAATTTTCTGTTATAAAGAATGGAAAAAAATATCAATTTTTTGGAAATACAAAGAAAGGATTTATGTTCTTTAAATTAAATTTCTCTGGTTTAAAAAAAGTTGAAGAAAAAATTATTGGCTTGCTTGATATTCCAAATATTAAAAAGTCTGATTTAGACAAAAAAAATCTAAAATTTATTTTCTTTAACAGAACAAAAATTGTTGAATATCTAGCTAGCTATATTTTCAAGGAGGTACCATTATTAAATTTTGCTGAAGCTAGTAATTCTCAAATTTTTTCAGGAGAGTTGAATGTTCAAAATCATACATATTCTCCTTCAAATCAAAGCTTTAAATATGATAGCTTAATAAAGAACTTTTCATCAGGTTTTTTGTCTATACTACTTCTTTTATTTATTCTTTCAATTTTTTCAAATTATGATTTTCTAAACTTAGAAGATTCGTCAAGCTCTGTAAATTCAAATGTTATAACGGAGGAAATAAAAGACGATAAAAATATTCCAAGCTTATCGATGATATTGATTCATAATCTATCAAGTCTTCAAGAAAAATTTTCAGAGATAAATACTTTATTATTGTCTGAGAATGATTTTACAGTAAATGGAGATAATATTAATCTGGATTATTCTAATTTAAATCCAAATTTTTCAGAGCAGAAGGGTAATTTTAATGAATTATTAATAGAACTATTTGAAATTGAAAATAATTTAAAATTTAAAATATTTGAAACTGAAACAAATGGTCAGTCAATTCAAAATGTAGTTTTAAAGTTTAGTAGTTTTGAAACTTCTTTAAATGCGCTTTCTGAGCTAGGTAAATTTGAAAATATATCTCTTAAAAAAGCATTTAAAGATGACAGTTCTAATAGTATACATTTGTACATATCAATTTTGAATGATGAAGATTAATTCAGGACTATTTAGAAATACTAGCATAGAAATTTTAAAGAATTCTTCATTTAGACCTACTACTTCCATTTCGAGAAAGAGTTTTTTTGATACCATAGGATCACTTGAAGGAAAATTATTTTTGGATTTATTTGCAGGTTCAGGAATAGTAGGTTTTGAAGCAGCTAGTAGGGGAGCCAAAAATGTAACCTTTGTTGAAATGAATAGAAGGTATCTAAATCAGATCATTACAAATTCAAAAAAATTTGAATACGATCAATTTAACTTTATGGCAAGAGATGCTTTAAGGTTTATAAAAAAGTCTGAAAATTATGATATAATTTTTGCAGATCCACCTTACAGATTATATGAAATGAATGTTTTTGTTAAAAATGCCCTTAAAAAGCTCAATAAGGGCGGTACATTAATTGTTGAGAGCTCTTCAAAGGAAACGCTTGAAGGATTCGATAAAATTGCTAAATTCGGGGATACAAACTTACTCTATTGGAAAGTATGAAAAGGATAATATATCCAGGAACATTTGACCCGATTCATTATGGGCATATTGACATTGCTCGAAGAGCATCAAAACTCTTTGATGAAGTATATATGTGCGTATCTGATAACCAACATAAAAATCCGCTTTTTTCTCATAAAGAAAGAGTAGAAATGATTGAAGAATGTACAAGCGATCTTAGTAATGTGTCTGCATATTCAAATCCAAATAATCTTGTGGTAAAGTTTGCTCAAGAAAAAGAGGCTATAGCTATTATTAGAGGCTTAAGGCATGTAAGTGACTTTGAGCTTGAGTTTCAGATGGCCAATGTCAATCATGGTATCAATTCTGAAGTTTCAACTATATTAATGGTTTCAAATGAGAAATTTCTTCACTTAAATTCCAGCATTATTAGAGAGCTTGCAGAATATGATACAGATTTATCAAAATTTGTGCCAAAAAATGTTGAAGAAAGATTAATTGAAAAGCTTAAAGGAAAGTAATGGCAGATAAAATACAAATAAAAGATGGTAAGTTAATTGTACCTGACCAACCTATAATACCATTTATTGAAGGCGATGGTATTGGGCCTGATATTTGGGCAGCATCTCAGAGAGTAATTGATGCTGCTGTAGAGCATACATATCATGGTGCTAGAAAAATTGAATGGTTGGAAGTGCTATGTGGGGAAAAATCTTTTAATAAAAACGGTGAATGGCTTCCTGAAGAAACTTTGGAAACTTTAAGATCACATTTGGTAGGAATAAAAGGGCCTTTAACAACTCCAATTGGCGGAGGTATTCGTTCATTGAATGTTGCATTAAGAAAAGAATTAGATTTATATGCGTGCGTAAGACCTGTAAGATGGTTCAGAGGAACTCCAGCAGCTATTTTAAATCCTCAAAGAGTTGATTTTGTTCTTTTTAGAGAAAATACAGAAGATGTTTATGCTGGAATTGAATTTGAAAATGGCTCTGATGAGGCAAATAAGATCATTGAATTAATGACTGAATTTGGCCAAGATAAGAAAATTAGATTTCCAGAATCAAGCTCATTTGGTTTAAAACCTATTTCAAAAGAAGGTTCTATAAGGCTATTTGATGCCGCTTTGAATTATGCTATTGAAAATAAAAGAAGTTCAGTAACCATAGTTCATAAAGGTAACATTATGAAATTTACAGAAGGCTATTTTAAAAAATGGACTTATGAACATGCAGAAGAACAATATGGTGATAAGGTATTCACTTGGGCTCAATATGACAGAATTCAAGAAGAAAAAGGCACAGAAGCAGCTAATACTGCTCAGAAAAAAGCTATTTTGGATGGAAAAATTATTATAAAAGATGTCATTGCTGATGCATTTCTTCAGCAAATTTTATTAAGACCAAACGAATATGATGTAATTGCTACAATGAATCTTAATGGAGACTATTTATCAGACTCTGCAGCAGCAGCTGTAGGTGGTATTGGTATAGCTCCCGGAGCAAATATTAATTACAAATCTGGACATGCTATTTTTGAAGCAACGCATGGAACAGCACCTAAATATGCTGGGCAAGATAAGGTTAATCCATCTTCTGTAATTTTATCAGCAGTAATGATGCTGAATTATATGGGCTGGAAGGAAGCTGCTAACTCTATTGAATATGCTTTAGAAAAAGCAATCTTTAATAAAAAAGTAACTTACGATTTTCATCGTTTAATGGATAATGCTACTTTATTAAAATGTTCTGAGTTTGGCGATGAGATTATCAGCAAATTCTAATAAGCCATGTTTATCGATTATGCAAAAATTCAGTTGCAAGCTGGCAACGGTGGTAAGGGCGCAGTCGCGTTTCGTCGAGAAAAATATATAGATAAAGGCGGTCCTAACGGCGGAGATGGTGGTCGAGGAGGTAATATTATTTTTGAGACAAATCCCAATCTTCATACTTTACAAGATATTCGATATAAGAAGATGTACAAAGCTAGAAATGGTCATGCTGGAGGATCTAATAATCGCACAGGAAAATCAGGGGAGGACTTAGTAATTGAGGTTCCTTGTGGAACTATTATTAAAGATCTTGAAAATCAAACGATAATTAAAGATTTGGTAAAAGAAAATGAGTCTCACATCGTTTGTAGTGGAGGAATTGGTGGAAAAGGAAATGTTCATTTTAAATCTGCAACTCAACAAACTCCAAGATTTTCTCAAGAAGGAACAAAAGGTGACTTTTTATCAGTTGAGCTTGAATTAAAAGTTTTAGCTGATGTAGGATTAGTTGGTTTACCAAATGCTGGAAAATCAACTCTTTTATCGGTAATGACCACTGCAAAACCTAAAATTGCAGATTATCCATTTACTACATTACAACCTCATTTAGGAATTGTAAAGTATGGCGAATATCAATCTTTTGTTATGGCTGATATACCAGGTTTGATTGAAGGTGCAAGTGAGGGAAAAGGGTTAGGGCATCAATTTTTAAAACATATTGAAAGAAACAAAATTTTACTTTTTATGATTGATATTGAAGATCAAAATCCAATTGAGGTTTACAATCAATTAATGGATGAGCTCGTTGGATTTAACAAAGATCTTCTTGAAAAAGACAGGTTAATTGTGAGAACTAAGATTGATACTGTATCAGAAGATGTAGATGAAAGGTGGAGTTCGTTTCCTGAAGAATTCTTTGATATTTCATCTGTATCAAACCAAGGTCTAAATACTTTAAAAGATAAGCTTGTATCTTTTCTATCGGCTTCATAGTATTCCTGATGTAAATTTAAGGACTTGGAGAGGTGGCTGAGTGGCTGAAAGCGGCACCCTGCTAAGGTGTTATACTCGTAAGGGTATCGAGGGTTCGAATCCCTCTCTCTCCGCAAATGAATTTTTCAATTAAAAAAAGTTTAATTTTTATTTTATCAATTCCATTTCTACTTTTAATTTTAGTAATTGGAGCTCCTTTTAGAATATTTAGTAAACTGCCTCCAATAACTCAATCTGTAATTCACAGTCCATATAGTTTTTGTGTAGAAACATTAAGTATTATTGAATCTAAGATTGATTTAATTTTTAACACAATGGCAGCCTTGTTCATTCTTATTTCTGTTTTTTACATTTTTCACCTCATATTTTAAAAGGAGTTATAATGGCATTAACATATTCTTCAATGCTAGAATTAGATTCAAAAATCCCTCATTTTAAGCTTAAAAATGTATTGGACGATCAAATATATGCTTCAACATCATTATCGAACGAAAAACCCTCATTAATCATGATTATATGCAATCACTGTCCTTATGTGATTCATTATCATGAAGAATTGAAAAGAATGAATAGTGATTTTGGAGATACAATCGATTTTGTAGCAATAAACTCTAATGACATAATTAATTATCCGCAAGATGGACCTGAACAAATGAAAGAGCTTTTTTTGGAGCTTGGTTTATCTTTTCCATACTTATTTGATGAAACCCAGGATATTGCAAAAGCTTTCAAGGCAGAATGTACTCCAGAATTTTATCTCTATAATAAAAAAGATATGTTAGTTTATAGAGGAAGAATGGATAATTCATCTCCAGGAAATGACATTAAAATTTCAGGAAATGATTTAAGAAATGCTTGCTCAAACCTGTTAAGTGGAAGTCCAACCCCTTCAGAACAACATCCTTCAATGGGATGCAATATTAAGTGGAAATAATTCCTATTTAAATCTATCTAATATTGCTCGAATTATATCCCTGATAATAATTATGATAATTGATAGAATGAATAGACCAATTATTGCAATTAATATTATTTCTAGAATTTGAAACATTATAGATTTGGTTTTGCTTTAAATTGAATTAATTGTTCTGCAGCATATGCATATTCTATTAATTTTTTATCATCCCATTTAGATCCAATAAATGACATACCAATTGGAAGATCATCAACGTATTCAAAAGGGATGGTTACATGTGGATATCCTGCCATAGCAGCAAAGCTTCCATTGACCCAAAATTTGTATTCCGCGATTGCTTCATCGTCACCACCGTCATGGTTTATTGCCCATGCAGGACTCCATGAAAGCCCTACCAGTGCTTCAATATTATAGTCTTTTATAAAACTATCAATTTCATCTCTGGTTTGTAGAACACGTTCAAGAGCAATTAAGTATTCTTCTTTTTGAGAAGATGTTTCATTGCTATCATAAAAATGGCTTTGATCAAAATGTTTTAAAACATCATCTTTATTTTCTTCATTAAAAGCAATTAATTCATCAAGAGTTTTAAATTCAGAATTTGAGCTTGCTAAATATTGTTCTAAGC
>CBFHKL010000019.1:0-18186 GCA_965656415.1 uncultured bacterium | reverse complement strand
AAACGAGTACTTTGATGATCATAGTACAATGCAGGTTACATTTGATTTCTAAAACTGTTCTAATAGTTTAAGAAAATAAATAGTTAAAGGGCTCAGAAATGAGCCCTTTTTCGTTATACTATTTAAAGAGAAGTTCGATGTTGCTCTTTAAAACTTCGGGAGGAATATTTTGCCCTAAAAAATATCTTCCGCTAGCATCATCAAAAAATATTTCCCAATGTAAATGAGACCCTTTGTTGTTTCGAAGCGCACCAGAAGAAGTGCCCGTGTTTCCAGATAGGCCTATTATTTCACCTTGTTGCACCTTACTGCCAGCAACTAAATCTTCAGTTATTGAAGATAGGTGTGAATAAACAGTTATAGCTCTGTACTTTTCAGTAATATCATATCCGTGATCAATTACTACAGATTTACCCAAAAGAATAAAATTATAAATGTCATCTGGTGTTCTCCCCACTTTTGAAGAAAGTTCTAAAAAATGTTTATATGTTTCAATATCGACATCTTCTTGGTACGCATTGCTTCTAACCACAGTTCCACCGAATGCAGCTTTAATTGGATAGCCCATAGGGGAAGAGAAGTCCACACCCATATGCTGCCCTGACCTATACTCCCTTTTGGCATTAGGTAAAAGATTTGTATAGCTAGGAACAGTATATTCTTCAGCAGGTAAAATTAATTTATCTTTTAGTTCTGAAATATGAAGATTGACCTTATCATTATGATAAAATAAAAACCCACTTTTATCAATAGCATCTTCTGATATTTCAAGGCTAGACGTTGGCGCTGCACATGCGCTCAAAAACAAAACACATAAGATATTTATATTTTTATTATTCATTAAACTCTACTACATAACCAGCATTGTTGTACGTAAAACTTAGCTTATTGATTTCATTTTCTAAATTTGTCCAGATTTTTATTAAATCGTGATCTAAAATTACATTATTAACCATATTATCATCACTATCTTTGTTAAGTTCTTTAATATCCATTCGGAATAACTTTTCACCATCTTCCTCCGTACTGAATAGAAAACGAACTTTAATTTCTTTGTCATCTAACAACACATAATCGTTAATCCACAAATCTTCTGCTGGTATATTTTTTTCTACTAATATTTTATTAAAAAGACTATTAACTAAAAAAGTTTGATCATTGAATTCTATGTTTTCTTCTAATAGTAGCTCCCCAAACCAGCTGTTAGCAGAAACATTAATTGTATCATCATCAATTTGTAATAAAAAAGCATTTTCAAAAGAAAAGAGCTTGAACTCTTCAGAAAGCCAATACTCAAAAGATACAGAAGCTTCTGTTTTATTGTTTCCAAGAAGCTGACAACAAAGTAAAAATGTAATATAAACTATTCTTATCAATTTAATAAAATGGTTGATGCAATCAGAAAATATAAAGCTACGCCAATTATATCTATTGCTGTTGTAACAAAAGGGCCGGTTGATATTGCTGGGTCAAAGTCGAGCTTTTTAAGAACAATCGGTACACTTGCCCCGACTGCTGTTGCTATGGTCATAGAGCAAAAAATGCTTAAGCCTACAACGAGACCTAGTTCTGGCATTGTGGTCCCAGATATATGTCCAGACGCCCAACCTACCAGTAAACCATAGCCCAATCCAAGTAAGCTTCCAACTACAACTTCCTTAAAAATTAGAGGAAAAGTATTTGTTGCGTCCACCCTTCCAGTTGCCAGACCTCTAACAACTATTGTTGAAGACTGAGTGCCTACATTTCCACCAATACCTATTATTACGGGTATAAAGGCAGCTAAAACAATTATTTGTTCTAACAGTATATTAAAATAGCTGATTATTGATGCCGCACAAATACCCCCAACAAGACTAGCCAGTATCCAAGGAGCTCTTGACTGAGCATTTTCTATAGGAGACTTTAAAAGAATTTCCCTATCTTTACCAACCCCCGCCATTTGTAAGATATCTTCAGATGCTTCTTCTCTAATGATATCAACCACGTCATCTATAGTAACAATTCCAAGAAACCTGTTTTGCCTGTTGACAACAGGTAGAGCAAGATAGTTATACTGAGCTACTTTTTTTGCCACCTCCTCTTGATCGGTATCAGTTGTTGCAGCCTGAATATCTTTAATCATTACGTCCCTAAGTTTTTTAGAATTATTTGAGGTTACAAGAGTTCTTAGAGAAACCACCCCCACCAACTTTTCTTTATTATCTAAAACATAAAGATAGAATATTTTATCATTTTCAGGGAAAGACTGGAGTTTTTTAATACTTTGTTTTACAGTAGTGTTTTGGTTTAAAGTAAAAGTTTCTTTGGTCATAATACTACCGGCACTATCGTCTGGATACGACATTATTTCTTCAACCTCTTCTTTGTCATCCGCTTCAATGGCTGTTAATATTTCGCTTTGTCTCTTTTCTGCAAACATACTAATGATCGTGGCCTGATCGTTTGTATCTAAATAGCTAAAAATCTTTGAAATACTTTTTGAACTTTCATTCCCCAATACTTTTTCAATTAATGACTCGTCAAGTTCTTCTAATAGTCTTGCTTTGTGCAGTGCAGTTGGACATAAACTAAAAATTATTTTTTGTTCATACTGATTAAGGCTTCTCATAATGAGCGCTACATCAGCTTGATGAGTTTTTCTTAGTATTTTAGATATATTAACATGAGCACTTCTTCTTAAGAGGCGTTGCATTGTACTTCTTAAGAGTGAAATTTCTGTTGAAAAGATAGCTTTTTTCATTGTATTGGATTTTCTATAAATTAACTCTACTTTATAACATATTAAAGCGATAGTAAATGGCTAAAATCACGAAACAGAGCGAAAATTTTTCTAAATGGTATACAGATGTTATTCTAGATGCTGACCTAGCAGATTATGGTCCTGTAAAGGGGACTATGGTGGTTAAACCATATGGTTTTTCTTTGTGGACAAACATTCGAGATTCTTTAAATAAAATGATTGAAGATAGTGGACACGAAAATGCGTACTTCCCCCTTTTTATTCCAAAAAGTTTTTTAGAGAAAGAAGCAAAACACGTAGAAGGTTTTGCTAAAGAATGTGCTGTTGTTACACACTCAAAACTCATATCAGAAGATGGCTCATTAACAGTTGATCCTGAATCAAAGCTTGAAGAAGAAATTATTGTGAGGCCAACATCGGAGACAATTATTTGGCATATGTTTAAAAAATGGATTACGTCCTACAGAGATCTTCCGTTGAAAGTCAATCAATGGGCAAATGTTGTACGTTGGGAAATGAGAACGAGACTTTTTTTGAGAACTTCTGAATTTTTATGGCAAGAAGGACATACTGCTCATGCAACCAAAGAAGAGGCAATGGAAGAAACCTTGGAGATCGTAGAAATTTATCGTTCTTTGTTTGAAGACCACTTAGCAATTCCAACTATTATAGGAAGAAAATCAAATCTTGAACGATTTGCAGGAGCAGATGAAACGTTTTCGATTGAAACTATGATGAGAGACAAAAAAGCACTACAAGCAGGAACTTCACACTATCTTGGTACTAACTTTGGGTCTGCATTTGATGTAAAATTTCAAAGTAAAGACAATAAAGAGCACCCAGTTTATGCAACAAGTTGGGGGGTGAGTACGAGAATGGTTGGAGCATTAATAATGGTCCACGGCGATGATAAAGGGCTTAAAATTCCCCCAAAAATTGCACCAATACAAGCTGTTATCGTTCCAATCAATCCTAAAAAAGAAAAATCAGAAAAATTTTCTAGTTATGTAATCGAGGTTGATAAAAAATTATCTAACCTAGGAATACGAACACATGTTGACAGCCTTGATGAAAGCCCGGGGTTCAAATTTAATAAGTGGGAACTTAAGGGGGTGCCAATAAGAATTGAAATAGGCGTAAGAGAGTTTGAGAATAAGGAAGTGACCGTTTGTAGAAGAGATAATTCAGAAAAAAATCAATTAGAAATTCATAAAATTGATGATATCTCTTCAACATTAGAAAGTATTCAAGATGGACTTTTCAATGACGCAAAAGCTTTTATGGATGATAATACATGTACGGCTAGCTCTTTTGAGGAGCTTGAAAGCACTTTGTCAAAAGATAATAAGTTTATCAAAGCATATTGGGACGGAACGGACGAAACTGAACTGAAAATTAAGGAAAAAACCAAAGCAACAATTCGCTGTATAGTAGAAGACAACGAAGATTTGTCAAATAAGTGCATTTTTTCAGGAGAAACTGCTAAACATTTAGTAGTTTTTGCCAAGGCTTATTAGATAAGTGAAAAAAATAAATAATATTTCTAATAAAATTTTATTTCTTTTCATTCCCTTTATAATATATTTTTTGGCTTGGCCGGTACCCATAGAACCAACCTCCTGGGAAAGCCCGAGAGATACCAGAACAAATCCTGAATATTCTTTGAATCAAAAACTAAAAGAAATAAAGATATTTTGGGACAACGACGGCCACACTGGTCCCGAAGACATCGTATTAAAAAATAATAAAATTTATGTAGGCTATGATAGTGGCGTAATAATGTCTAATGACGGTATTTTTTCAAATACAAAAGGTAGGCCGCTTGGAATGGCTTTTGACTCCGAAGAAAACTTAATTATTGCAGATGCCGTTCGCGGGCTAATATCAATTGATAAAAGCGGTGAAGTTAAAACACTCTCAACTAAATCTGATTCAGATAATGTTCCATTTAAGTTTGTAGATGATTTAGACATTGCAAGCGACGGCAAAATTTATTTTTCAGATGCATCAAGCAAATATGGATATGGCAGTGACAGGCTGGAGCTTTTTGAACACACTCCCAATGGCAGGTTATTAGTTTACGATCCAGCTACCAAAGAAACAACGACCCTGCTAAATGGCTTATATTTTGCTAATGGAGTAGCGCTTAGCACAGATGAGTCTTTTGTTCTAGTTAATGAAACATGTATGTATAGAATTCAAAAATACTGGCTAAAAGGAGAAAAAGCTGGAACCTCGGAAGTTTTCATAGAGAACCTACCTGGGTTTCCAGACAACGTATCTTCTAACAAAGAAGGTATTTTTTGGGTTGCTCTCTTTAATCCAAGAAACAATTTCGTTGAAATGTCTTCGAATAAACCGTTTTTAAGAAAAATAGTTTTAAGACTTCCGGAATTATTACAACCACAACCAATTCACCACTCTTATGTTTTAGGTTTAGATGAAAGCGGTAAAATTGTTCATAATTTACAATATCAATCAAACAAAGCGTATTCACCAATTACGAGTGTTAAACAATACGAAAACCACTTGTACTTTGGTAGCTTAACACACCCAGGATGGGGAAAAATAAAAGTTCCAAAATGAAGATCAAAACCCCTGCATTTGTACTAAAGACAACAATTTTCAAGGAATCAAGTTTAATAATTAGACTTTTCACAAGAGAAAAGGGTAAGTCCACATATATTGTGAAAGCAGCAATGAGGCAAAAGTCCCCTAACAAAGCAATATATCAACAGTTAAATGAAGTGGAGATAGACTATTCGCACCATCCAAAAAAACAAATACATCCGATCTATAGTGTAAAACTAATAAATGACTGGGCAAATATATGTGCAGACCTAAAAAAAACAGTGTTGTGTACTACGATGCTTGAAATAATTGATAAAACATTTGATGAAGATATTCCAGATTATAACACCTATAGAGTTTTGAATTCTGTTATGAATTATTTTAATCAAAATGAGAGAAATCTTAACAACGCATTTTACTATTTTTTACTGCATTTTCTTAAAAATAACGGTTATGACATTTTAAATGCTAAGAAACACCCAACAGTTTTGCGCTTTCAACAAAAAAACGCGAACATATTAGAAGATTTAAATGCAATTTTTCATCTTGACTTGTCTGCGATGGATAAATCGGTTAGCAATGTTAGATATGAAAAGAAAATAATGACACAATTTATGTCTGAGATAGTTAAATATCACTTTCCAGACATGAAATCATTTAAAGTGGCAAAAGATTTATTTAATTAGATTGTTAATCAGTTATTTTAAAAACTCGTTCGCCAGGTTTAACCATTTTAAACTTTTCTCTGGCAATTTTTTCAATATATTTTTCATCAAATTTCAGCTTTTCTTCCTCTTTTTCAAGCAGAACAATTTGGTTTCTTAGATCATTAATTTCATTTTGAATTTCTAGTTTTTCTTTTTTCAGTGACCATAGATTAATCAGGCCTCTATCACTAAATAATAAAAGTGAAATGCAGCCAAAAATAATTGCCACCATTAACAGGTTCGTAAGTGTTAAAAAAGATTTCATTTAATAAAATTTAAAGTATTACAAAGAACTGAAGAGCTTATTTGACTTTCAATAAGCAAAAGACGATTATATTTTGCTGTTCTATCTGACCTGCACACTGAACCGGTTTTAATTTGTCCGCCATCCATAGCAACCGCTAGGTCTGCAATAAATGTATCTTCAGTCTCACCTGACCTGTGAGAGATGATATAATTAAAACCATGAGATTTAGCCAGTTCAATAGATTGAATAGTCTCCGAAACAGTTCCAATTTGATTGAGTTTAATTAAGATTGAGTTCATTGATTTTTCATCAATAGATTTTTGTAGTTTTTGTGGATTTGTAACTGTCAAGTCATCTCCAACAATTTGAATGTTGGAGCCAAGTGCACGGTTCATGTTTGCCCATCCCTCCCAATCATTTTCATCTAAACCATCTTCAATAGAAACAATAGGATACTTGTTGACCAAGTCCTCATAAAATTTAATCATTCCATCAGCGTCTAAAACACTGCCGTCCACTTTAAGGTGGTATTTATTGTCTTTATAAAAGCTAGAAGCTGCTACATCTAAGGCCAAAGAAATTTCTTTTCCAACACAAAAACCAGATTTTTCAATAGAGTTAAGTAGCAATTCTATTGCTTGATCATTTGATTTCAATGCTGGGGCAAATCCACCTTCATCGCCTACCGTTGTGCCTAAGCCTTGTTTTTTTAGTTCTTTTTTTAAAGAATGAAAAACTTCAGCTCCCATTCGAAGTGACTCTTTAAAGCTTTTAGCGCCATGTGGGAATAACATTATTTCTTGAAGGTCAGAACCTTGATCTGCATGCATTCCTCCGTTAAGAACATTAATCATTGGTACTGGCATAATACAACTTGAAGGATTTAAATAACTATATAATGGTTTTTTATAAAAAGAAGCACTCAAAACAGCACAAGCCATAGATATTCCTAAACTTGAGTTTGCACCAAATGTACTTTTATTTGAAGATCCATCAATTTCAATAAGTAGTTCATCAATTTTACTCTGATTGCTTGCATCATGACCAATTAATGAAGGCCCAAACTCGTTTATAACATTATTAACAGCATTTAATACACCTTTTCCATTATATCTTCTTTTATCACCGTCTCTTAACTCTAAAGCCTCAAACTCTCCAGTAGATGCTCCCGAGGGAACAGCAGATATGCCGGTATGGCCAGCAGCCGAAATTTCAACTTCAACCGTTGGAAAACCTCTCGAGTCTAAGATTTCACGCGCATGAACTTTTTCTATTATAGGCTTTGATGTTTTTTCCATCAAAAAAGTTAATGTCAATAATCATCATATGAAATAATAGAATTAACCATTATTAATGTTGATATATTAAAAATAATAGGAAATAGTATATTTTTTTATTTCATAGATAATCCTCAAAAAAGGTTGATTCCCCCAAAAAAAGAGACTATAATTATAAATAAGATGAATTTTTGGCAACTTATTAAAGAATTTAATCATATTGACATGATTAATGATGGGGGCAAAAAAACTATAAGTTTATAGTTGTTTTTGCCTTTTTTTTAACTAGTTATTAACTAATCAAGGAGGAATAACATGGCTTCATGGGATTCAATGTTAAATGGTGCTTTAAACGGTCTAACAGGTGTAGTTAAGGCTGCGATTATCTTTTTTGTTTTCGCAGGTATTCTTTTCGACACTCCAGTAGATGCACTAGGTGGTATAATGGGTTTTGTAGATACTTTTCTTAATGGCGGACTAACAGGACTACTAGTTTTAGTTGTCTTCTTGTCTTGGCTGTAATCTGATCAGTATTTACTAATAAATAGAGCTCCTCATTATGGGGAGCTCTAAAAAGCTCGAAGGAGAAAACACAATGAAAGATGTGATAAAAAAAATCAATGATTTCTTAGGGATGACAACAGGCCTTTTGATTAACTTGATTGTTGCTGGTACTATTATTGGCATACTCTACGATGATATATTTGGTGTCATTGCGGGTATTGGCAATGCTGTAAACGCTATCGGAGACGGTGGTGTTGCTGGTTTAGTAGCAGTTATGCTCGTTGCAATGTGGATGAAAAAATAATCTAGTTTTCTTCTACATTGATTGATATAAAAAGGGCTCAAAATTTGAGCCCTTTTATATTATTTTTATAATAATTTAAACTGTGAAATCATTTAGCATATACTTACGACTATTTTATCTTATTATTTTATCAACTCAATTATTTTCTAGCGCTGAAACAAAACTAAAACTTGTTGAAAATAATAAGTTAATTGGTGAAATAAATACAATTCAAAACCAAAATTTTTTCTCAATAAATGATTTTATCAAAATTACAAATTCAAAAAACTTCATTAATGATAAAACTGAAAAAATCATTTTTTACATTGATGATAAAAAAATAAAAATTACAAATCAGATGGCATTTATAATGATTGATGATAATCTTTTCCAGCTTTCATCAAAAGTAGTTAAGCAAAATAACAGCTACTATGTTCCTACTGATTCTTTTTTAAAAATAGTTAATAATTTATCTAACAATATTTCAATAAGCCGAAGTGCTAATGGGATTAGCTTGTCATCACTTCCTGATACTAATGTAAAAGCAGTTAAAGTCGACATAAGAAATGAAAAAGAAAAATGGCAATTTAAAACAATTATTATTGATGCAGGGCACGGAGGTAAAGATCCTGGTGCAGTTGGCTACAGAGGAACAAAAGAAAAAGATATCGCTCTTGATGTCGCTAAGAGGCTTGAAAAAAAACTATCTAAAAACATGAAAGTAAAAATAGTTATGACAAGAGATGAAGACATTTTTTTAAGATTGAGCGAAAGAACAAAGATAGCCAATGAGAACAACGGCAGTCTTTTTATAAGCATTCATACGAACGCAGCTGAAGACAGAAGAGCAAGTGGATTTGAAACTTTTTTAATAGGTCAAAATAAAAATGAAGCAGCTGTGAGGGTTGCTGCTAGAGAAAATGCTGTTTTAGAGCTTGAAGGATCAACTGGTAAGAAATTAACTGATGAGGATTTAATAAAAGCTACCATCGCTCAAAGCGCATTTGCTTCAAAGAGTGAACTTTTTGCTTCTTTAGTACAAAAAGAAATTAAAAAAAGGGTTCAAAGTAAAGATAGAGGTGTAAAACAGGCTGGATTTTATGTCCTTATGGGGGCATCTATGCCAAATGTTTTAGTAGAGCTAGGATTTATTTCGAATCCATCAGAAGAAAAGAAATTGCGAAGCCCACAATATCGAGATCAACTAGCTACAGCGATTTATAGGGCAGTTGAACAGTATCAAAAAACTTTATAGATAATGATAGACTCTACATTAGAATATTTATATCAACTTCATAATAGAGGTATAAAATTAGGCTTAGATAATATTAAAAAGATCCTTAACGAATGTGACAACCCTCAATTCAAATTTAGATCAATACATTTAGCAGGAACAAACGGTAAAGGCTCTACAGCGTCTATCGCCTCAAAAATACTACAGACATCTGGATATAAAGTTGGACTTTACACTTCCCCACACCTAATTAATTTTAATGAAAGAATAAGAATAAATGGAAAGCCAATAAGCAATAATGAGATAATAGATTTTACTAAAAAACACAAAATTTTTTTCGAAAAGCATTCAATTACTTTTTTTGAAGCTACCACAGCCATGGCATTTGATTATTTTAAAAAAAACAATGTTGACATTGCAATTGTAGAAACTGGGCTTGGAGGCAGATTAGATTCAACGAATATTTTGTCTCCTATTCACACAATAATAACTGAAATTGATTTTGACCATACACATCTTCTAGGAGAAACAGTTGAAGAGATCACAGAAGAAAAATGTGGTATTATTAAAAAAGAAACTCCAAATACTACAATTAATACAAAGGAGAATATTGCTTCAGTAATAAGAAAATTTTCAATTAAGCAAAACACTGATACCAATTTCATTAATAAACAAAGTATAGACTTATTAAAACATGGCATTGATGAACTACAACTGGAATTTCAAGATGAAAAGTATGTTTTGCCTCAGGCAGGCTCTTTTCAGGCTCAGAATGCAATACTAGCAATTGAAGTTGTAAAAAAAGAATTTAAAAACATTAACCATGAGCAGATTCAAAAAGGTTTAAGCAATTGGTTTTGGCCAGGCAGGATGCAACTAATGAAAGATAATATATTTTATGACGTTGCACACAACAGTTCTGGGATAAGCATTTTAACGTCTGATTTACTTGAAATATATAATAAGAAGCCATTTGGACTAGTTGTAATTAAAAATGATAAAATTAGACCTGAAATAATTAGTTTATTCGAAAACTCTTTCCATGAATTGATAATATCAACAATCCCATCAAAAGATATTCTTTCGGAGAAGGATGTAAAATCAATCAGTAGCCTAGAAAGACACCAGTTTATTAACAATTTAGACGATGCTTTTAAAGTAATTGAAAATAAAAAATTTGATGGTCCAAAAGTTATATTTGGGAGCCACTACATTGCTAAGTACGTCTATAACTATTTTGATTTTTCCTTTGACAAAGGCAATATATAGTGTAATTTATATTTCAAGGTGACTCTCCCCTAAGAAATTTCACAACAATCGAGGAATTATGAAACTAACTGAATTAAAAGAAAAAAAACTAACTGAATTAAAAGAAATAGCAAAACAAATGAATATTGAAAAATCTTCATCAATGTCAAAAGAGGACCTTATTAATGCTATTTCTTCTAATGAAAAAAATGATAAACCAGAAGCAGAAAAACCTGCTGGTGATGAAAATAAGCAGAACAGTGAAAAAACAGCCGCTGGTATTTTAGAAATTTTACCTGATGGATATGGCTTTTTAAGAAGCGTGAATGACAACTACTTACCTGGTCCTGAAGATATTTATGTAAGTCCATCACAAATTAAAAGATTTAAACTAAAAACAGGACATTTTGTGGAAGGAAGTACAAGAGCTCCTAAATCTAAAGAACGATTTCATGCACTTTTACATCTAACTGAAGTAAATGGTGTTCATCCAGAGAAAATTAAAGATCAAAGAAAGTTTGATAAATTTACTCCACTGCACCCTAATGAAAAATTTAATTTATCTAATACAAGTGACATGTCTATGAGAATCATGGATATGGTTGCACCAATAGGTAAGGGTCAACGTGGTTTAATTGTTGCCCAGCCTAAAACTGGTAAAACAATCCTAATTTCAAAGATTGCTAATGCAATCAGAAGAAATCATCCTAATACAGTATTGATTATTCTTCTTATCGATGAAAGACCTGAAGAAGTAACTGACATGAAACGAAGCGTGGACGCTGAAGTGATTGCTTCTACCTTTGATGAAGGTCCAGAGCGACATGTACAAGTATCTGATATGGCACTTGCAAAAGCTCAAAGGTTGGTTGAGTGTGGCAAGGATGTTGTAATTCTTTTAGACAGTATAACTAGATTAGGACGTGCACATAATGCTGTAATTCCTCATAGTGGTAAAATATTGTCTGGTGGTGTTGATTCAAACGCTTTAAGAAAACCTAAAAAGTTCTTTGGTGCCGCAAGAAACACTGAAGAAGGTGGCAGCTTATCTATTATAGCTACTGCTTTAATTGATACAGGTAGTAAAATGGATGGAGTAATTTTCGAAGAATTTAAGGGAACCGGGAATATGGAGTTAGTGCTTGACAGAGAATTAGCTGATAGACGAATTTATCCAGCATTTAATATTGTCAAATCTGGTACTCGTAAAGAAGAATTGTTATTATCTGATCAACATTTATCTAGGATGTGGATATTAAGAAAAATGTTAGGTGAAATGTCTATAGAACAAGCAATGCAGTTTATGACTGACAGAATGCGAAGAACAAAAACAAACCAAGAATTTTTAGACTTAATGAGCCAATAAAATGTCTAAAGAGTTTTCGAGCCTAGTAAAGAAAATTAAACCCTCTTTCACTCTGCAGATGACTGCCAGAGCAGCAGAACTTCGAGCCAAAGGAGAAGATGTAATTAATTTTGGAGTAGGAGAACCTGATTTTAATACTCCTGATCATATTATAGAGGCCGGCAAACAAGCGATGATAGATGGATATACAAAGTATACTCCAGGTTCAGGAATGCTAGAGTTAAAAGAGGCGATCCAAACAAAACTTCACAATCTAACAGGTATAAATTATAAACCAGAAAACATTATTGTTTCGAACGGAGGAAAGCAGTCGCTGTCAGTAGTATGTCAAGCCTTATTTGATTCAGGTGACAAGGTTTTAATATTTTCACCCTACTGGGTATCTTTCCCTGAGTTTGTAAGAATAGCAGGAGCAGAACCTCTGCTTATTAATACTATTCCAGATAAACAATTTGAACCCGACTTTGATGATTTACTATTAAAAATAGATGATTCTGTAAAAGGTGTTATTATTAATTCACCAAGCAACCCTACTGGAGGTGTTTGGTCGGATGAAGCAATATCTAAATTATTGAAATTGAGCAAAGAAAATGATTGGATAGTTATATCAGATGAGACTTATGAGGAATTAGTATACGATAATGAATTTAAAGCAATTGAAACCCTAGATAAATACGATTGTGAGATTATAACTATCAGAAGCATGTCCAAAACATATGCCATGACTGGCTGGAGAATTGGTTATACTACAGCAAATAGTGAAATAGTAAAAGCAATGTCAAAAATTCAAGGCCAAACGACTTCTTGCCCAAACGCCATAGGACAAAAAGCTTCAGTTGCTGCACTATTAGGTGATCAAGAGCCTGTAATTGCAATGAAGGAAAAATTTAGAAATCGCAGAACAGTTATGTATAACGAGCTAAATGGGCTTGCTAATGTCAAGTGCGATATGCCGGGGGGAGCTTTTTATATGTTTCCAGACTTCTCATATTACTTAAATAAAAAAACTGAAGAAGGAAAAATTTTACAAGACACTTTCGACCTTTCTGATTATATTCTCGCCGATGCTAAAGTTGTGACTGTAGCCGGTGACGGGTTTGGAGCAAGCGGATACTTAAGATTTTCATTTGCAACAAACAAAGAAACAATCATAAATGGCATACAAAGAATAAAAAATAGTTTAGAAAAACTGAAATGAAAAAAGATACACATTCAAAAGACTATAGATTGGTAGTATTTGAGGATAGCTCTTGTAACTATTCCTTTCTTACTCGTTCTACTGTAAAGACCGATAAAACCATCAAGTGGGAAGATGGAAACGAATATCCTCTATTTAAGTTGGATATATCAGATAAGTCTCATCCATACTATACTGGGCAAAGAACCCTTGTTGATACCGCTGGAAGAATTGAGAAATTCAACCGTAAATACAATAAAAAAGATTCTTAAAGACTCTTTTTTTAATAATTTAATTACATAATGGATATTCTATCAAAGGCTAATAGCATCGTTTCTGAATACGACCAAATTATGCAGCAAATGATGGATAATGAAATAATGCTCAATCAAGAGAAAATGAAATCTCTATCAAGACAAAAAAGCTCATTAGATGAATCGTATCAGCTTTGTAAGAAGTATATCGAGCTAAATAACCAGCTTTCTGATTTAGAAGAAATGAAGAATGATAAAGAATATGAAGATTTAGCCAAAGAAGAATCTATTACGGTCAATGATCAGATTACATTAATCGAACTACAACTAAAGAAAATTTTAATTTCGGACGACCCAAATGATAATAAAAATGCTATTATAGAGATTAGAGCGGGAACAGGTGGTGATGAAGCAGGTTTGTTCGCTTCAGATTTAATGAGAATGTATTCTCGATATGCAGAAAATAATAGTTTGAAAATTAACATTATGGATATACACGAAACTGGTGTTGGTGGGCTAAAATCAGCAACTTTTAGCATTGAAGGCTCCAAAGCATATGGAATGTTTAAATATGAGGGCGGAGTTCATAGAGTACAAAGAATTCCCAAAACTGAATCAGGAGGAAGAGTTCATACTTCAGCAGCGACAGTAGCTGTTTTACCTGAAGCAGAAACTGCAGAAGTAGAGATTAACGATGCTGACATTAAAATTGATACATATAGAGCAAGTGGAGCAGGTGGACAACATGTCAACAAAACAGAATCTGCAATCAGATTAACTCACATACCGACAGGGTTAGTAGTAACATGTCAAGATGAAAGTTCTCAACATAAGAACAAAGCATCTGCAATGAAAGTTTTGAGATCTAGATTGTTTGCACTGGAGCAAGAAAAATTAAACAAAGACAGAGATGAAATGAGGAAAAGCCTTGTTTCAACTGGAGACAGATCTGCAAAAATTAGAACTTATAATTTTCCTCAAGGAAGAATTACTGATCATCGTATCAATTACACATCACATAAACTGCAAACTACACTTGAAGGTGACATAGGTCATTTAATTGAACAATTAAAGCTGGCTGAAGATAGTGCTAAAATAGAATGAAATGAATGATATGAGCCTTTTAAGAGATTATTTAAAATCACAAATTTTGAAATTGGAAGGCACAAAAGTTCAAGAAGTTAAACAGAAGAGTGAGATTCTAGTTCAGCATTTTTTAAGCATATCTAAGTCAGAATTGTACCTAAAGGATATCCCCCTTTCAAAAAAAGATATTAAAAATCTTAATTATTTGTTTTCAGAGCTTTACCAAAATAAACCAATTCAACACATTATTGGCGAAACTTATTTTTATGATAGCAAGTTTTTAACACCTCATGGTGTTTTTATACCGCGACCTGAAACTGAACTGCTTGTAGATTGCGCTATTGAATTCTTGTCAAATAAGAAGGAGCGCTTACAAATCATTGATTTCTGCACAGGAAGTGGTTGCATTTTGCTTAGCATTGCTAAGCAGTTTCCAAATCACGAATATATAGGTATAGACCAATCTGAAATTGCTATAGAAACAGCCAAAAAAAATAGAGATTTACTTGGGTTAAAAAATTGTACATTTTTTAATGAAGATATTTTTAAATACAAAAAATCTAAAGCTGATTTGCTATTGTGTAATCCCCCCTATCTAGCTTATAATGAAATAGACTCACTTGATAGTTCCGTAAAAAATAATGATCCCCTAACTGCGCTAACAGACTTTAAAGATGGAACAACATTTTATAAATATCTGATACAACACTTTAATCAACTTGTAAGAAAAAATGGAATTATGTTATTAGAAATCCCCTACTCATCCATTACAAATGATATTATTTCAATAAATAAAAATTTTAACTCAAATAAATCCATTTTTTGTAAAGATTTAGAAGGAAAAAATAGAGTAATTAAGATATATTAGGGATGTATGAAGAGCGAATTTATCCACTTACACAACCATTCTGATAATAGCTTGCTGGACGGCGCACAAAATATCCCTTCTGTGCTTGAAACAATCACAGATCTAGGAATGGATTCTGTTGCTTTAACTGAGCATGGAAATATGTTTGGTGCAGTTTCTTTTTATAAAAAAGCAAAAGATAAAAATATTAAACCAATTATTGGTTGTGAAGTTTATGTAGCTAAAGGCAGTCGTTTTCAAAAAGATAGATCTTCCGGCATGGGGAAGTATAATCATTTAGTCTTGATTGCACAAAATTACCAGGGCTATAAAAATTTAATGAAAATAGTAACTCATGGATATTTAGAAGGTTTTTATTATAAACCAAGAGTAGACACTGAAATTTTAAAAAAATATAACGAAGGCATCATATGTCTTTCAGCATGTTTAAAAGGAATATTACCAGAAACACTAATATATAATGGACTAGAAGCCGGTAAGAAAGTAGCTGAAGAATATTCTAGCATTTTCCCAGGAAGGTATTACATAGAACTTCAAAACCATGGAATTCCAGAAGAATTACAAAACATTCAATTAGCAACAAAACTTGCAAAAGAAATGAACCTACCAATTATTGCTACGAATGATGCCCACTATGCCAAAAAAGAGCATTATAAAGCTCATGATGTTCATATATGTATTGGTACAGGTAAACATTTATCTGATAAAAATAGATTAAAGTATGCCGGAAACGAATTTTATTTTAAGTCGCAAGATGAAATGTTTTCATTATTTAAGCAATTTCCTGAAGCCCTTGAGAATACAAGAGCTTTAACTGACTCAGTAGATCTTCAGATTCCGATGGAAGACTATCACTTGCCGTGGTATACAATTCCTGGAGATAAAAAGTCAAAAGACATAGACGAATATCTAAAAACTCTTTGTTTATCGGGCCTGAAAGATAAATATGAAAATATTAATACAGAGATTAGCCAAAGAGTTGATTATGAATTATCTGTTATAAAAAAGATGGGCTTTGCTAGTTACTTTTTAATTACTGCTGATTTCGTAGAGTATGCTAGGAAAAATAAAATTCCTGTTGGGCCAGGTAGAGGTTCTGCACCAGGAAGTATCGTATCCTATGCTTTGGGTATAACCAATATCGATCCGTTGAAGCATAATTTAATTTTTGAAAGATTTTTGAATCCAGACAGAATTAGTATGCCAGATATAGATATAGATTTTTGTGTTGAAAGACGAGGACAAGTTATTGATTATTTAAAAAGTATTTATGGTGAAGATTCGGTTACACAAATTATAACTTTTGGTAAAATGAATGCTAGAGCTGTAATAAGAGACGTTGGCAGAGTAATGAGTTATTCATATTCTGAAGTTGACAAGATAGCTAAAATGATTCCAGAGGGTCCTAAGGTCACTTTAGACCAAGCATTAAAACAGAATTCAGATTTAAGAACAGTTTCTCAAACGAATTATAAAGATTTAATTGATAATGCTAAGGTTTTAGAAGGAATGACTAGACATGCTTCTATACATGCAGCAGGTGTCGTAGTTGCGCCAGGCGACTTAACAGATTTTGTACCACTGTATAGATCATCGCAAGGAGATGTAACTACACAGTATGACATGAAAGAACTGGAATCCATTGGTTTATTAAAAATGGATTTTCTTGGTTTAAGAAATTTAACTGTTATCGATAAGACAATTGATTTAATAAAGCAGCGCTTTAATGAAGATATAGATATAGACAAGATTGACATGGAAGACCCAAAAGTTTATAAACTATTCGCAAAAGGCCTAACAGTTGGAATCTTCCAATTTGAATCAGCAGGCATGAGAGAATTTTTGAAGAAACTTAAACCCAAAGGAATAGACGGCCTAATTGCAATGAATGCTTTATATAGACCTGGACCAATGCAAAATATTGATAGATATATTAAGCGTGCACACGGAAAAGAAAAGGTAGAATATGTCCACCCTTTATTAGAGGAAGCATTGAAAGAAACATATGGAATTATAGTCTATCAAGAGCAAGTTATGCAAATTGCTAATATAATTGCAGGTTTTACATTATCTGAAGCAGATGAAATGAGACGGGCTATTGGTAAGAAGATTCGTTCATTGATGGATAAAATGGCTGATAAGTTTGTAAAGGGAGCAGTAAAAAATGGCTTATCGAAAGCTAAAGCAAATCAGATTTTTGATTTAATTGATAAATTTGCTCAGTACGGTTTTAATAAAAGTCATTCTGTTGCATATTCATATATAGCCTATCAAACTGGCTGGCTTAAAACCCACTACACAGCAGAATTCATGTCAGCAAATTTAACTAGCGAAATGAATAATACTAATAAAGTAGTTGTTTTAATAAACGAGTGTAGAAAATTAAATATAAAGGTGCATGCCCCAGATATAAACAAATCAGGAATTAATTTTGAGCCATTAAATGATAAAGAAATATCATTTGGCTTAAATGCTGTGAAAAATGTTGGAGTAAAAGCACTAGAGCAATGTATAGAAGTAAGGCGCAAGGATGGACAGTTTAAATCTATTTTTGACTTTGTTTCAAAAGTAGATCAAAGACTAGTTAATAAAAAAGTATTAGAAAGTTTAATTCTAGCGGG